>CALFEW010000239.1 GCA_937958365.1 uncultured Chloroflexota bacterium
CGGCCGTTTTGCCACAACTGCGCCTGGAAAGCCAACGCTTCTACGCCGACCACCAGCCCCAAAATCGCTTTGCGACCCGGTCTGGCGGGATCGTCCTGGATTTCCAGGTTGAGTTGATAATCACCCGCTTCGTACATCAAGGGTTCTTCCACTTCACCGCGCAGCGCCAGCGCCGGCGCGAAGCCTGGCCCGCCGGTCAGTCCGCTGGGCAGGCGTTGGGCGATCCAGATTTGCACCCGTTCGCGCCAGGTATAGGTGAGTTCTGGGGCCAGTTCGCGCAGATAGGTGGCTAACTGCGTCAATTCCTGGGCACAGTGGGGACAGGTGCGTAGATGGTGGGCAACGGCCGTTTCCCGTTCACCGGATAACATGTGCAGGTGGAACTCGCCCAGTTCTTCTGGGGGCGGGCAAGCCAGGCGATACAGGCTGGCAGTCAGTTGATTTTCGACGTGGTCCATGATGCCACTCCTCGATTTTTTGTTTGCGTGACCCATTCCATTGTGTTGTCACGTCTATGGGAGATAAACGACTTTTTGCGGATTTTTCACGCATCTCCCGAAATTGTAATGATTAGCCGCACAGTTACAGGAAATCTTTGAGTTGGTCGCTGCGCCGCAAGCGGGCAATCATGTTTTCTTTGACCCGATAAATTTCCTTGACGTCGGTGAATGTGTCCGGATAAAGGTCGTATAGTTCGCGTGGTTTTAGGGCTAAGACGAAGAGCCCATCTAAAACACGCGCTTCTTTTTCGTCTTTGCATTGGGATTTAAGCCACTGCCACAGTTCTTGTCGGGCGGAATCGGCGACGATGCGGTCTTCTACGGCCGTTGCCCGCGTGTGGGGTTGGTGTCCGGTATCTTCTATTGCTTCAAGCCGGAGCTTTTGCTCTTTTTGCCGGGCGAAATCAATCATCACGCTGTGTACGCACATCTGTAAATAGCGCAAAATAGAAGATAAATCCTCAAATAAAGTGAATTTTTCCGGCGTGATTCCCAGCCACATCTTCTCAAAGGCGCGATTCATAAAAAATTGGGCTTCCTCGTCGCTGCTGGGAAAGGCGGCATGTCGTTCTACCCAATGGGTCACAAGCCGCTGGTATTGGTTATAAATGCCTGCCCACGCCTGCTCGTCACGCTGCAAAATCGCCCGCCGAAACAACTCATAACAAAAACGGGGATCGTACTCCTGGCGGTTAAAAAAGCGGCTGCTTTCTTGCGCGCAGTGGTGGCGCAAACCGGATAACGTGAGGGTCTGGGGGGTAACTTGAGTCAAGGTGGCTTTCTCTATGTTTTACGGCCGTGTGCGCAATGTAGGTTTGAGGCTGTTGTGTTTGGTAGAATGTTGCTCCATTGTACTGCAAAACGCCGCTTCTCTGAAAGGATGCCGGCTTGATTAGGCAAAAAGTAGTTATTGCCGTTACAATTATGTCTAGCTTAAGTAAAGGTCAGACACCAGCAGGAGGAAGAGCGATGACGACTGAAGAGCATGATCCTACAGCGGAAACGGCCGTTTCCGATACCGACGATACCCCCAGCCAGACCACGGCGCAGACGAAGCCACGACGCGAAGGGCGTGGCGAGTTGGTCAAATTTGGCTTGTTGATCCTGGTTTTTGTTGGGGTGATTATTGGGGTGGCGCTGGCACGGCCGTTGATTTTTGACCATATCATTCCGGCAATTATCGGCGAAAACCTTGCCCCAACCCCAACTGTGGGCATTGGCGGTGAGGCGGAGGAGGCAGTTCCGGTCGAAACGGCCGTGCCCGATGCCGCGCCAGCCGGCGAAGCCGCCGGCGACGTGTTTCTGCCCGCTCTGACAACGGACGTGGAAGCCGGACAACCAACGGCCGCGCCCGCCGAAGCGGCAACGGCCGTGCCGCAGCCCATCACCCACGTCGTCCAGCCCGGCGACAACCTGACCAAAATTGCCAAGCAGTACAACGTACCAGTCCAGGCATTGATGGAAGCCAACAATTTGCTGAATGCCAACTACATCCAGGTCGGCCAAACCCTGGTGATTCCGCCAAACCCGTAAGGAACGCATACAAACCCGCGCCCAACCAAACAAAAAAGGCGTCTGACGGTTTCGCCAGACGCCTTTTTGTGTCTACTTGCTTACTTGTTTAGCATACAACGGCCGTGTTGTTAAAGAACCAGTTGTAGGCAAAGAACGGGTATGCGTGGGCCGTTTGCGCCCGGATAGCAATCCGGGGCGAGCCTTGCAACTGCGTCGGAACGGGGAACGTTAACCGCTGGCTGCTGCCATCGCCCGAATTAATGGAACCCACGACGAAGCCGTTCACACCGGCCGTATACATGGCTCCCATCGTCACGGTGAAGGTTTGTCCCGCCGGGAAATTGTTGGTTACAATGGTCGCCGTGCCATTTTGAGCTACTTCACAAACCTTGAAGGTAGGAATGCCGGTGTAACCCGATGGCGGTGGAACCGGTTGACCGCCTGTGCCCGACGTGTTGTTGTAGAACCAGTTAAAAGCATAGAACGGGAGAAGTGGCGCGGTATGTTGCGTTTGGGCGCGGATGGAAATCTGGTAAGAGCCGCGCAGTTGGGTGGGAATGGGGAAAGTCGCCGTCAATGTGCCACCTGCGCCAGAATTGATCTCGCCCACGACGATGCCATTAATGCCCCGTGTGCCCATGGGTCCCATCGTGACAACAAATTTCTGCCCGGCCGGGAAATTATTGGTTGTGATGGTGACATCCGCGTCTGTGTTTACGGCCGTAATGCCAAAGGTGGGAATACCGGTGTAACCTGGGGTGGTCGGGGGTTGTCCGCCTGTTCCGGCCGTGTTGTTGTAAAACCAGTTGAAGCTAAAAAAGCCTTGCGGGCTTTGCAGGCGAATGGCAATCTGGTAAGAGCCACGCAACTGTTCGGGAATGGTAAACGTGGCCGGGAACGAGCCGCCATTGCCCGAATTGACCGTCGTTACGTAATACCCATCAATACCCTGCGATCCCATTGGACCCATGGTTACCACAAAATTTTGGTTGGCCGGGTAATTGTAGGTTTGGATGGATACGGTCTGATCGGTGACAACACTTGTGATGGAAATTGTCGGAATCGTGCTAGAAACAGCGATACCAGGAACGACAAGCAGCACGGCCATCACAACCAGCAAAATAGCCATTGTTCTGAAACGCAGAATGGGCGCTAACCTTTGCTTGAGTGCCAAGTTATTCATATTCATCAATGCCTCCTAAATTAACTGTTTTTGCTGGAAAGGATGGTAGATTGGGTACAAACTGGCTCGCAGCGACGACTGTCGGCATAGCGACAGATAGTCACCGACGAAATGCAATTTTCTGCAAGAAAATATCTACCATTTTCCTCCTATGCGAAGTAGACAGAGGCATTATAAAGGAAAACCAGGAGAGAATACCATAGAACACCCGTTCTTTATGTTGATTTGGATCGGAAATAACGGTTTTTTCATGATATTGGCTAAAAGATTATTTAATGATTGTTGTAGTATCGCAATGCTTGTTTAGCAACTACAACAAAATTTTGGTGACAAAACGACGTGCGGTCTCGGCCAGAACGGCCGTGCCATAAGCCAATACGCTCTCGTCAATGTCGAAAATGTCGGTGTGATGATGGCGCGCACGGCCGTCTGGGATGGCCGCGCCCAGCATAAACATGGCCCCAGGCGCTTTTTGCGTCATGTAGGCGAAGTCTTCCGCCCCCATGCCAAACTCAGCGTTGACAACGGCCGTTTCCCCAATCACTTCCGTGACTACCCCGCGCATCCAGTCATTGACCTGCGCATCGTTGTACATGGCCGGGTAGCCCGGCTGAATTGCCAGATCGTAACGGCCGCCCAACGTCTCGCTCAACTTCAACGCCCGCTCGATTTCCAGCCACAAATGTTGGCGCACCTCTTCCTCATAAGAGCGAATTGTGCCAAGCAAGTGGACCGAATTAGGGATAACATTGGTGGTTACGCCGCCACAAACCTGCCCTAAACTCACCACACTGGAGCGCAATGGGTTGATCTGGCGTGATGGGATAGCGTAAAGCGTACTCAAAATAGGGCCGAGCATAAACAGGGGATCGCTGCCGGTGTGGGGGTACGCGCCGTGCCCGCCATCACCGCGTATCCACGCCTCGAACTGATCCACGGCCGCCAGGCTGTACCCATCTTGAAAGCGACACTCCCCCGATGGCTGATCTGCGGCCACGTGCAAGGCAATCACGGCATCCACGCCATCCAGCGCGCCATCATTGATCATGGCCGTCGCGCCGCTGATACCTTCCTCGCCGAAAGCTTCTTCGGCCGGTTGGAAAAGCAGACGCACGCTGCCGTGCCATTGATCTTCGCGGTGGCTTTGTTGCAGCAGGTGGGCCACGCCTAGCAGAATGGCGGTGTGGGCATCGTGGCCGCAGGCGTGCATTACCCCGTTGTTTTGCGAGGCGTAAGCGACGGCATTGTGTTCCACGATGGGCAGCGCGTCCATGTCGGCGCGAATGGCGATGGTGGGGCCATCACCGCTGCCAATCTGCCCAACGACGCCGGTACGGCCGACGCCGGTTTGGGGGGTGATGCCGATTTCCTGGAGGGTATCGGCCACCAGGGCGGCGGTGCGGAATTCCTGGAAACTTAATTCGGGGTGTTGGTGGATGTCGCGCCGTAAGCGAATGAGTTCGTCGGCGATGGCTTGGGCTTTGGTTAACATAAGGCTCCTTTGGGGGGCGTGTTCCGTAATCCGTAAGCCGTATTCCGTGTTCCGTAAACGGCTTACGGAATACGGCTAATCGTCACGGCCGTTGCTTCGTCATTGCGCAGGGAGATACAGTTGACGCCCTGGACGACGCCTTCTTTGACCGGCACTTCGTTGGCGTTGAAGCGGATAATTTTGCCGAGTTGGGAGATGATGAACAGGTCGTCTTCTGGGCGGACGGTGAGTGCGCCGACGAAGTGTTCGGTTTTGAGGACGACTTTGCCGCCTGCGCCGGGCGCTTTATTGGCGCGGAAGCCGGACATCTGCCGAATGGAGCCTTTGCCGTCGTGGCTGAGCAGGAAGACGCTGCTTTCTTCGGTAACGGCCGTAATCGCCACAATCTCATCTCCCAAATCCACCCGCATGCCCAGGCTTCCCGTTTTATGCACATGGTTTTCGGCAAAACGAATGCCCTGCCCCTGCTGCGTCACCAGCAGCAAATCGCCGTCGCCTTCGGTCCAGCAGGCTGCGGTGAGATAGCCGCCCTGCTGCACGTCGTGAAAGCTCATGCCGGGGATCAGGCTGTGGCCGAGGCGTGAGGCGGGCACGCGGCGCACCCAACCGCGCTGGCTGGCCAGCGCGACGTACTGGCCGCCTTCGGCCGGCAGGGCGGCGACCACACGTTCGTGCGGCCGAAATTGGAAAAGATTCATGATGTTTTGGCCACGGGCGCGCACCGGCGCTTCGGCCAGACTGTTGACATGGAGGCGAAAAGCGCGGCCAAAATCGGTGAAGAGCAGGATGGCTTCGTCTTCATGCCCGACGACCAGGATAGCCGGGGGATCGTCTTCGGCCGTTTCCAGATCGAACACGCCCATGCCGCTGCGGCGCTGACGGCCGTAAAAATGGCGCGGCGTCCGTTTGCCCATCCCCTTTTTGCTGATGGTGATGACGTTGTAAGGTGTGGGCGGCTCGCTGGGTTCCGGCGGCGTTTCTTCCTTCAGTTTGTTGACGCCGTTACTTTGCAAGCGCAGAAGTTCTGTTTCCAGCGCTTCCACGTAGGCCTGAATCTCTGGCGAGGCGTCGCTTAAATCGGGGCGTTCGGTTAACATAAATTTTCCTTTTCAGATGGCTGGCAGCAGGCTGGCGATGGGGGCCTGAACGTTCTGAAAGTTGGCGAAGGTGAGGTCGTCGAAATCCAGGTTATAGAAGGCTTTCAGTGCGGCCATCAGGCCCAGGTAGTTGTGGGTGATTCGCTTTTCCCAGGGCAGGTCCAGTGCGACTGCGGCCGTTTTGATCCCCGCTTCTGGTCCTTCCAATTCGACAAAATCGCCGTAGGGCAGCTCGTCCAGCACAATTTCCACGTCTTGCCAGGTGAAGGTTTCGCGGTATTTTTCGTAGACCTGTACCGGGGCAAACCCAAGCCGCGTCAAAATCAGGGCGGCGATGTCATAATCGCTGACGCCAATTTCCAGCTCTTCGCGGATTTTGGCTTCGCTGTGGCGGTTTTCGGCGGCTAAACCTTTGTAAGTCAGGCGCACGGCCGTATCTTGTCTTAGTCGTAACAATTCTTCGCGCTGCAAAAGCTGCTGGTCGGGTGTATCAAAGCGTACGTTGCGCTCAAAGACACGCGGTTTGGCAGAGATGGCTCCGGCGGCCAGAAGCCGGGCGCGAAAAGCCGTCCGGTCGGCCAGCAAAAACTTCACTTCGACTTCTAGCTGGTTGGCATGGCTCATGAGGCTGGTTGCTTATGCTTCAACGTCGCCAATGACGATGAGGACCTGGTCTTTGTCTACGCTGGAGCCGGCGGTAACGTGAACGGCCGTAACCACCCCCTCTCGTGGTGCGCGCAGCTCATTCTCCATCTTCATGGACTCCAAAATCACTACCTTTTCGTTGCGCTCCACCGTGTCACCCTCGGCCACCAGCACGCGAATGATCAGGCCCGGCATCGGCGCTTTTATGCCCGCCTCATGACCCAAATCCAGGTTTGTTCCTCGCGCCTGCGCCAGACGGTACGCCCGTTCATCCTGCACAAATACGTTGTACAATTCCCCTTCGGTCAACACTTCCCAATGATCATCCCGCTCATCCACCACCGCTTCCAAAGACCGGTTGTTCAACAGCAAAGAAACCGTGCCCCCCTGCGCCAGACGTTGGAAATCAATGGTGTACGTTTCGTCGTTCACCGAGATCTCGTCATCCTGACCGATCTCAATGATATATTCTTTCTCGTTGACTTTTGTGTAATATTTCATAGTCAGCACCCATTCGCTATGAGACCCTCGCTGCTCGTTTTACCGCCGCAGCCTTTCCCAACGGTTGTACCACTTCCAGGCGCTGCCGCTTCCCGAACTGGCCCCGGCCGGCGCGATGATCTGGCTGGCCTGCATACTTTGATGATGGGCCATCAGGGTGGCTAAAACGGCCGCTTCCATTTCCTGGTCCGCCGCCCGATCCGACATGCTAAACTTATCTTCCACAAACTTGGTATTAAAATTACCCGTCAGGAACCGATGGCTCTCCATCATGTGTTGGTGGAAGGGGATGTTGGTTTTTACGCCTGTGATGTTGTATTCCTCCAACGCCCGCCGCATCCGCAGCACCGCCTCGCCTCGCGTTTCGCCATAACAAATCAGCTTGCTGATCATCGAATCGTAATAAGGCGTAATCTCATAGCCGCGAAACACGCCGGTATCCACACGCACGCCCGGCCCGGTAGGCAGGCGCATGGTAGAAATGGTCCCTGTGGACGGCAGATAATTGTTGTAGGGGTCTTCTGCATTGATGCGGCACTCAATCGCCCAGCCGCGAATCTGAATATCTTTCTGCTCGAAGCGCAGGCGACGGCCGCGAGCAATCCGCAGTTGTTCCTGAGCGATGTCAATGCCCGTCACCAGTTCCGTCACCGGATGCTCCACCTGTAAGCGGGTATTCATTTCCAGAAAATAGAAATTTTTGTCCCTGTCCAACAAGAACTCAATCGTCCCCGCGTTGACGTAATTCACCGCTTTGGCCGCCGCCACGGCCACTTCGCCCATACGCCGGCGCAAATCCTCGTCCACCACAAACGATGGCGCTTCCTCGATGAGCTTCTGGTGGCGACGCTGCAACGAACATTCGCGCTCACCCAGGTAAATGGCGTTGCCGTGGGCGTCGGCCAAAAGCTGGATTTCGATGTGGCGTGCATCGGTGATCATTTTTTCCAGGTAGACCACGTCGTCGCCAAATGCCGCCAGCGCTTCGCGCCGGGCAGCGGCGATGGCGTCTTGCAGCTCGGCCGCTTTGTGTACGGGGCGCATCCCCTTGCCGCCGCCGCCGGCGACCGCTTTCACCAACACCGGGTAGCCCATCTTATCCGCCGCCGCCTGCATTTCGCTTTCGTTTAAACCCGGTTCTGTGCCGGGCACGATGGGCACGCCCGCCGCCTTCACCGTTTCGCGGGCTTCTTGTTTGTCGCCCATCACTTTGATGGCGCGGGCCGGTGGCCCGACGAAGACCAGCCCGGCGTCTACACATGCCTGGGCAAATTCCGCCCGCTCGGCCAGGAAGCCATAGCCGGGATGCACAGCCTGCGCGCCGGAGCGTTTGGCGACATCCAGCAGCTTGTCTACCCGGAGGTAGCTCTCGCGGGCAGGCGGCGGGCCGATGTGGTACGCCTCGTCGGCGAAGCGCACGTGGGGTGCGTTGCGGTCGGCGTCGGAGTAGACGGCCACGGTTTTGATGCCCAGTTCGTGGCAGGCGCGCAAGATGCGCACGGCAATTTCACCGCGATTGACAATCAACAATTTATCAAATTTTTTAGTGAGTAATCCGTCGTCTCGTTTCATGTTATTTCGGATGGGGGATTTCGGATTTGGGAATGGTTAACCGCTTTGGGTCATCCGAAATCCGCAATCAAAAATCTACAATGGAATGTTGCCGTGTTTCTTCGGCGGGTTGCTGTCGCGTTTGTTTTGCAGCATGTGCAGGGCGTTGATCAGGCGCGGGCGGGTTTCGCTGGGCAGGATAACATCGTCTATATAGCCGCGTTGGGCGGCGATGTAGGGGTTGGCGAAATGCTCGCGATAATCTTGCACCAGTTCCGCTTTGCGGGCGACGGGGTCATCGGCTTCGGCCAATTCGCGGCGGAAGATGATGTTGACAGCGCCATCCGGCCCCATCACGGCGATTTCGGCCGTGGGCCAGGCCAGATTCAGGTCGGAGCGAATGTGTTTGCTGTTCATAACGCAATATGCGCCGCCGTAGGCTTTGCGGGTGACGACGGTGATTTTAGGCACGGTGGCTTCGCAGAAGGCATACAGCAGTTTGGCCCCATGGCGGATGATGCCGCCGTATTCTTGTTCGACGCCGGGCAGGAAGCCGGGCACGTCTTCAAAGACGATGAGCGGAATGTTGAAGGCGTCGCAGAAACGCACGAAGCGGGCGGCCTTTTCGCTGCTGTCTATGTCTAACACGCCGGCCAGCACCATTGGCTGATTGGCGA
>CALFEW010000240.1 GCA_937958365.1 uncultured Chloroflexota bacterium
CGGCCGTTTCCTCTTCATCCTCGTGCGCGGCGATTTAGACATTAACGAAGTCAAGCTGCGCAATGCCCTGGGCGGCGGCGATGTGCGCCCCGCCACCGACGAAGAAATTCGCGCTGCCGGGGCCGAGCCGGGTTACGCTTCGCCCATCGGCCTGAATGTGGCCGCTGCGCCCGAACAGCCGGGCCTCTTTGTGCTGGCCGATCCGTCCATCGAGGCGGGCGGCAACTTTGTGGTGGGAGCCAATGACGCGGGCTATCACTACACCGGGGCCAACTATCCCCGCGATTTTGCCATCACCCAACTGGCCGACCTGGCCCAGGCGGACACCGGCCACCAATGCCCGCGCTGCGGCGGGCGCATTGAGGCGCGGCGCTGCGTGGAGGTGGGGCATTGCTTTAAGCTAGGCACGCGCTACAGTTTGCCCACCGGCGCGAATTATCTGGATGAAAACGGCCGTCCCCAACCCATCTTCATGGGGTCCTACGGCATCGGGCTGGACCGGCTTATGGCGACCATTGTGGAACTGCACCACGACGCCGACGGCATCATCTGGCCGGAAAGCGTCGCGCCGTATCGGGTTCACCTGATGCACATCGGCAAGGGCGACGAGGTGCGCGTGGCCGCCGACCAACTGTACGACCAGTTACGCGCCGCCGGTATCAGCGTTTTGTACGATGACCGGGAAGCGATGGCCGGGGTGAAATTTAAAGACGCCGACCTGATCGGCTTGCCCTGGCGAGTGATGGTTGGGGCGCGTAGTCTGGCCGAAGGCAGTGTGGAAGTAAAACGACGCAGCCAGGCGGAACGGGTGTCTGTGGATTTGACGGACCTGGTTGCTTTTTTGCAGCGGAGCGACTGATGAGGAGACGGCCGTTTCTCGGATAATCGTGCGATGAGGTGGGCGATGACGACAGCAGACAGGCAGGCGCATCATCTTAAAGACCCGCAAATTCCAGAGAGAACGGCCGTTACCCCTGCGTTGCAAACCCAATTGTCGTCCACGCCCTCGCCACTGGTCAGCCAGCTAGACATTGATCGGGCGCTAGACGCCATCCTCGAACAAATTGGCTGTGTCATTCCTTATGACACAGCCACCATTCAATTGATCAAAGGCTCTCTGGCACAGGTGGTTCGCCTGGGAGCTGAAGACCTTCTGCCCACGATAGACCTCCTCAAACAGCGGGCGGCAACCCTTACCTTTAACACCGAGCAACTGCGAAACCTGCGCGAGATTATTCAGACAAAGCGACCCCTCGTTATACCAGACACAAAAGCTTATGATGGCTGGATGGTGGTAGCCAACGAATCGCTGATGCTGCCCGTCCGTTCCTGGGTAGGCGCGCCGCTGCTCGATCAGGGGCAAGTCATTGGCTTGTTGACTTTGGATAAGGCGGAAGCCAACTTTTACCAGCCGCACCACGGCGATCAGTTGGCCGTGCTGGCTAACCAGGCCACATTGGCGCTGCATAACGCCAGCCTCTATGAAGAAGTGCGGCAGCAGTTGGAGGAACTGCATGTGCTGCACACCGTGGCTACCGCTTGCACTGAATCCACCGACCTGGACCATCTGTTTGCCGAAACGACAGCTATCGTTACCAGATCGCTTTATCCGGACAATTTTGGATTTTTGCTGCTAGATGATGCGGGTGATCTTCAACCGCACCCTTCTTACCACGTCCGGTTGTCTATTTCGCAGCCTATTTTTGTGCCGCAAGGTCAGGGGGTTGTGGGGTGGGTGGCGCGTCACGGCCGTATCCGCCGCGTTCCTGATGTGTCGGCCGAACTGGATTATCTGCCTATTGACCCCCACACGGCTTCTGAATTGTGCGTTCCCCTCAGAATCCAAGATCAGACCATTGGCGTTATCAACGCCGAAAGCATTCACCTGGACAGATTCACCGAAGCCGACGAACGATTGCTCGTTATTCTGGCGCAGCAGGTGGGCATCATTATCGAGAAAATCCGCCTGCTTAACGCGGAACGACAGCGCCGCCAGGAAGCCGAAATTCTGCGCGACGCGATGGCCGCACTGACTTCTACGTTGGAAACGGGCCGGGTATTAGACCAAATTTTGGTGCAGCTTGATAAGGTTGTCCCCAACGATACGGCCGCTTTGATGCTGTTGGAAAACGACAAGTTGTGCATTAAGGCAGTGAACGGTTTTGACTACCCGGAGAAACTGCTTGGCTACACTTTTTCGAGCATGGACCCCTTTTGGGCAAAAGTGCAGCAAACCCGGCAGCCGATCTGTTTGCCTGACGCCAGCGCTGATCCCCGTTTTCAGGGGTGGGGAGACGTAGAGCATGTGCGTGGCTGGATTTGCGCGCCGTTGGTCGTTCACGGCCGTGTGTTGGGCGTTTTAACCGTAGACAATAAACGGTTCGCGGCTTATGGCCCGGCCGAAGTGGCCCTGGCCCAGGCGTTTGCCAACCAGGCGGCCGTCGCCATTGAAAACGCCCGCCTGTACACAGCCGAACAAACCGCCCACCGCACCTCTGAAATTCTACGCACCGTCAATGAAGCCCTCACCCAAACCCTGGATACCGAATTGGTGTTGGAAACGCTGTTTAATTATCTCGTCCAGATCGTGCCGGTAGACAGCGCCTGCATTTTGCTCTTGGAGGAAGATGGCAGCCACGTCCGGCTGCACGCCATGGTTGGCTATGATCAGTGGAACGATGGCGCAGACCTGGCCGAGATTCGCTTCAATACGCGCACCAATCTAACCCTGGCCCCCATATTTTCGCAGCGGCAAAGCGTCCACATCCACGATACGGCGGCTTACCCAAATTGGGAGCAGATTCCGTTCACCCGTTATGTGCGCAATTGGATGGGTGTGCCGATCACCGTAGGCAATCAGGTGATTGGCGCGTTTTCGCTGGACAAAGCGACCCCCAATTTTTTCACCCAAGAACATTTGCGACTGGCGGAAACTATGACGGCGCAGGCTTCTGTGGCGTTGAAAAACGCCCAGTTGTTTGCCCAGGCGGAACGACGCGCCAGCGAACTGGAAGCCATAGCCGAAGTTTCGGCGGCGCTGCGGTTGGCGCAAACGGTGGATGAGATGCTGCCGATTATTCTGGAGCGGGCTACGGCCGTTGTGGACGGTGTTTTTGGCGGCATTTACCTGGTAGAACCGGACACCGGTGACCTGGTGTTGTTGGCCTGTTTACCCGCTGATCTGGTGATTGTTGGCCGCCGCCATCCGTCCGGTGAAGGCATCACGGGCTACGTCGTGGACACAGGGCAACTGTATATCTGCGAAAATGTGTTGCAAGACCCACGCTATGTGCCCTATCGCACCAACGAAGCGTTTTTTGGCAAATTACGCGCCAGCATCTCCTTGCCACTGCAAATACAAACCCAGGTTATTGGCGTCATTCATGTCGGCATGGATCAGGCGTATGAATTCACCAGGGAAGAAATCAATTTGCTCAAGGCTATCTCGGAGATTGCCGCCAGCGCCTTGAGCCGCACCTCATTGTTGGAGACGTTGGAGCAGCGCGTAGCCCAACGCACCAACGAGTTGGCCGAAGCCAACGAACGGCTGCAAGAATTGGACCGGCTGAAGACAAAGTTTGTGTCGGACGTTTCCCATGAACTGCGCACGCCCATCACCAATCTGACGTTGTATCTTGATTTGCTGGAACGAGGCCGTCCAGACCGGCGCGACCAGTACCAGGGAATTTTGCGCAAGCAGGTAGACAGGCTGAATTCGTTGATTGAAGATACGCTGCAACTTTCGCGGCTGGACATGGGCAAGACTCAGATGCGGTTGACGCCGCAAAACATCAACGAAATTATCACGGAATGCGTGGCCGAGGTTCAGCCGTTGGCCGAAAAGTCAGGTGGGGTGCGGGTAACGGCCGTTTTGCAACCCGACCTGCCCTTTATCCTGGGCGACAAGGAACAACTGATCATCGTCTTACAAAACTTGCTGCAAAATGCCGTCATGTTTACGTCTCAGGGGCAAATTAACGTCAGCACCGGCCCCGGAGCAGACGGCCGTGTCTGCATCCAGGTGGCCGATACCGGCGTGGGCATCACCCCTGAAGATTTACCGCACATTTTCGAGCGCTTTTACCGGGGAACGGCCGTTAGCCAATCCCCTCTGCCTGGAACGGGCCTGGGCCTCTCCATCGCTCGTGAAATCCTGCAACGGCACAAAGGCGACATCCAGGCCGAAAGCCAGCCAGACGAAGGCGCGACGTTTACGATTTGTCTGCCGACGGTTCATGATGAATCAACCAACTAACCAACCAATTAACCAACCCCCTGAACACCAATCAAAACGGAGCAATCTGATGACAACAAGACAACCCTGGCACGAATGTGCCCAAGATTTAGTAGACGTGGCGATGGGCCGTCAACCGGCGACGATGGTGATTCGCAACGGCCGTTGGGTCAACGTCCACAGCGGCGAAATCATCCCCCACACGGATGTCGCCATCTACCGCAGCCGCATCGCCTGCGTCGTCGAAGACGCCGGTTATACCATTGGGCCAGCGACAAACGTGGTGGAGGCCAACGGCCGTTACCTCATCCCCGGCCTGTGCGACGCCCACATGCACGTCGAAAGCGGCATGGTGACTGTCACCGAATTCGCCCGCGCCGTCATCCCGCACGGCACGACAAGCATGTTCATAGACCCGCACGAAATCGCCAACGTGCTGGGCCTGCCCGGCGTGCGCCTGATGCACGACGAGGCCCAAACCCTGCCCATCAACGTCTACGTGCAGATGCCCTCCTGCGTGCCCAGCGCCCCCGGCCTGGAAACCCCCGGCGCGGCCATCGGCCCGGCCGAAGTGGCCGAAGCGATGGGCTGGCCGGGCATCATCGGCCTGGGCGAGATGATGAACTTCCCCGGCGTCTTCATGGGCGACGCCAACATGCACGCCGAAATGGCCGAAACGATGAAGGCGGGCAAGGTCATCGGCGGCCATTACGCTTCGCCAGATTTAGGCCGCGCGTTTCACGGCTATGTCGCCGGCGGCCCGGCCGACGACCACGAGGGAACCCGCGTTGAAGACGCCATCGCCCGCGTGCGCCGGGGCATGAAAGCCATGCTGCGCCTCGGCTCGGCCTGGTACGATGTGGCCGCGCAGGTAAAAGCCATCACTGAACAAGGGCTGGACGGCCGTAACTTCATCCTCTGCACCGACGACAGCCACTCCGGCACGCTGGTCCACGACGGCCACATGAACCGTGTCGTGCGCCACGCCATCGCCCAGGGCCTCAAACCCATCACAGCCATTCAGATGGCGACGTTGAACACGGCCGTGCACTTCAACGTGGAAAAAGACATCGGCTCCATCACCCCCGGCCGCTACGCCGACATCATCCTCAGCAGCGACCTGGCCGCGCTGCCGATTGAGCTGGTGATTGCGGCGGGTGAAGTGGTGGCGGACAACGGCCGTCTCACCGCCGACCTGCCCCCCTACAACTACCCCGCCTTCGCCAAAAACAGCGTCAAACTCGGCCGCCACCTCACCCCCCCCCACCTCAACATCCCCCCCCCCCCCCCCACCCCCCAACCCCACACCCCCCACCCCCCCCCCCCC
>CALFEW010000241.1 GCA_937958365.1 uncultured Chloroflexota bacterium
CTATTGACAATCGTCTTTTCCCACATGCTGCATAACGCTCAATCCTCAAAGGCTTAACTATGTTTTGGAAACACCTCCATCACTTCGTCGTGGGGCCACCGCTGCCGTCAGAAGATATGGACGCCAAACGGCTGGACAAAGTTCGCGCCCTGGCTGCCCTGTCGCCCGATGCGCTCGCCTCGATTGCTTATGCCAACCAGGAAATTTTTCTTGGTCTGGTGGCCGCCGGCGCCATTGGCCTGACCTATTCCTGGCGCATTGCCGCCGTCATCACCGGCCTGTTAGTCTTGCTGACGCTCTCTTACAGCCAGACCATCGCCGCCTATCCGGCTGGCGGCGGCTCCTACACCGTCGCCCGTGAAAACCTGGGCACAACCATGGGCCTGACGGCCGCTGCCGCCCTGATGATTGATTACATCCTCAACGCGGCCGTCAGTCTGGCGGCGGCCGTGGCCGCTATCGCTTCGGCCTTCCCCGTGCTGTGGGAGTATCGCACGGCGCTGTCGTTGATCTTGCTGCTCATTATCACCCTGGTGAACCTGCGCGGCCTGCGTGAAGCGGGTACGGTGATGATTGTGCCCGTTTACCTTTTCCTGGCAACCTATCTGGGCATGATTGCCTATGGCGTGCTGGTGGCGGTGATGGATGGACCGGGCGATTTAACGGCCGTTGCTCCCCCAGCCATCGCGCCCGTCACCCTTTTCCTTCTCCTGCGCACCTTCGCCGCCGGAGCCACCGCCCTTACCGGCGTCGAAGCCATCAGCAACGCCGTGCCGGTTTTTCGGCCGCCAGAATCGCGCAACGCCCGGCAAACGATGACCGCCATGGCCATCCTCATGGGTATCCTCTTCCTGGGAACCATTGGGTTGACCCAATACCTGGGCGTCGTGGCCGGGTCGCAAGAGACCATTCTCTCGGCGTTGGCGCGGCGGTTGTTTGGTTCAGGGCCGCTTTACCTGTTGGTACAAGGCGCGACGTTGTTGGTACTGGTGGTGGCCGCCAACACCAGTTTTGCCGGTTTTCCCCGCGTCACGTCCATCATGGCCCGCGATGGCTTTTTGCCGCGCCAGTTGACGTTGGTTGGCGACCGGCTGGTATATGCCAACGGCATTCTGCTGCTCTCCGGGCTGGCCGGTTTGCTGCTCATCATTTTTGAGGGGGATACGCACAGCCTGATCCCGCTGTTTGCCGTGGGCGCTTTTCTGGCGTTTACCCTGTCGCAAACCGGGATGGTAGCCCACTGGTTGCGGCTGCGCGGCGCGCTCTGGCCGGCGAAGATGCTGCTGAACGGGCTGGGGGCGCTGGCGACCGGCGCTGCGCTGGCGGTGATCATTTATAGCAAATTTATGCATGGCGCGTGGGTGGTCATTATGCTCATCCCGGTGTTGGTGATGGGCTTCCGCGCCATTCGTACTCACTACAATGAGATTGGCCGAGAACTGCGTCTGACAGAGGAGCATCCGGTGATTACCACGTTTACGCCACGGGTGGTCGTGCCGGTGGCCGGGGTGCATCGCGGCGTGATTGAGGCGCTGCGGTATGCCAAATCTATTGCTGGGGAGGTGACGGCCGTTTACGTTGAACTAGACCCGGGTACGGCCGTTCAAGCCCAGGAGCGCTGGCGGCAATATGGTCTGAACGAAATCGCCACGCTGGTCGTTGTGCCTTCGCCCTATCGCTCGTTTGTTGGCCCTTTTCTGGCCTATCTGGACCACCTGGACGCCGAATCGGACGACGTGCAGCTTACCACCGTGCTGATCCCGGAATTTGTGCCGGCGCATTGGTGGCACAACATCTTGCACAACCAGACCGCCTGGTTATTGAAGATGGCTTTGTTATACGGCCGTCACCGGCAGGGCAAAAGCCGCGCTATCATTGACCTGCCCTTTTACCTGGAACGGTAAAGACAATCGGTAATAGAGGCCCGACAGGTCACAAAGGCCTGTCGGGGCCTCTTGGAGATATGTTATACTTTCCCTATGAACAACGAATTCCTCACCGAAATCGCCTGCCCCAACTGCCTGGCCCCCATAGACGTGCGCCAACACGGCCAGCACGTCACCTGCGACGCCTGCGGCAGCCAGTTTTTATTGCAGGGTCACATCTGTGCCAACTGCCACACCTACCACCGCGAGGAGCGCGGCATTTGCCGTCAGTGCGGCCAGCCGCTTACCCGCGTTTGCCCCAAATGCCAGACCGCCAATTGGACCGGCGACGAGTATTGCCAGAAGTGCGGCGCGGCCCTGGACATCTTCGAGATGCTGCAAAAAGTAGACGCCCGGTCACGCGCGGCCAAATTGGAAGAGCGCCATGCCCAGATTCGCCAGATCAAGGAACAAGAAGAAAAAGCATCGCAGCAGCGCATGGCCGAGATGATGGCCGTCGAGGCCGAGCGTCAGAAAGAGTTGGCCCGCCAACAGGCTGCCAGTCGCCAGCATGACCAGCAGATTTTGCTGGCCGTTGGCGTTGGGCTGGTCGTTTTTATCTTACTGATCGCTGTCCTGGCCCTGCTGTAAACCAAACAAAAACGGCCGTTTCCCCAAAGGCAAACGGCCGTTCCTCTAAACTTCACAATTCAAACTTCACAATTCACAATTCATACTTCGTCTTTCGCCTTCGGTTCCCGGCCATACAACACCGTCAGTTCCCGCAGCCCACGCGCAACGTACGGCGTCAACATGTCGGCCGTGTAGCGCCAGCGCCAGTAGCCGCCCACCTTGCCGGGGAAATTCATGCGCGCTTCCGTGCCCAGGCGCATCAGGTCTTGCATGGTGGCCACGGCCGTATCCGCCACCGACATATACGCCATGCGAATCATGTCCCAGGCTGCATCACGGCCGTCTACGGCCATGTAGCGCCGAAAATGGTCGCGCTCGTCTTCGCTGGCGCTGTTGTACCAGCCGATGACCGTGTCGTTGTCATGTGTGCCGGTGTAAACCACGCAGTTGGCGGGGAAAGTGTGCGGTAAAAAGTCGTTGTTGCGCTCGCCGCCAAAGGCAAATTGCAAAATCTTCATGCCAGGAAAATCGAACTGATCGCGCAGGGCCACCACTCCTGGCGTGATGAGGCCCAAATCTTCGGCGATGATGGGCAGCACGCCCAATTGGCGCTCCATGCTCTCGAAGAAATCGGCCGCTGGCCCCTTCACCCACTGCCCGATAACGGCCGTGGCCTCTTCCGCCGGAATCTCCCAATACGCCTCAAAACCGCGAAAATGATCAATGCGCACCACATCGGCCTGCAAAAAGGTCATT
>CALFEW010000242.1 GCA_937958365.1 uncultured Chloroflexota bacterium
ATTTGTAGCCGCGGTATCCTTACCGCGCTGGTGTAAACGCGGTAAGGATACCGCGACTACAGGCTCGAATTTGTAAAGATGACTTCTCGGCGGATGAACCATGCCAATCTTCCGAATAAGGAAACGGTCATGAGTCCCAACCTGGTGAACATTATCTTTGGCATGAAAGTGCGGCAGGCGCGCACCGAAAACGGGCTGACGCTGTCAGAATTTGCCGCTCAATGTGACCTCTCCCCCTCCTACGTCACCGAAATCGAAAAAGGGCGCAAATATCCTCGCGCCGACAAGATCATGAAAATCGCCGAGACGCTGGGCAAGGAATACGACGACCTGGTTTCTATCAAACTGGCCCCCTCGCTCACGTATCTGGAATCCACGCTCTCTTCGACCATCTTGCAAAAGTTTCCTTTTGGCGAGTTTGGTCTGGAAGCGGGCGATCTGGTGAATTTGCTCACCCGCGAACCGGAGCGCGCCAGCGCCTTGCTGCACGCCATTCTGGAAATGATTCGTCGCTATGACATGAAAGAGGAAGATTTTTTGCGCGCGGCGCTGCGCTCTTATCAAGAAATCCACGAGAATTATTTTCAGGACGTGGAAGATGCCGCAACCAGATTCACCGCCGAATTTGGCGGCGCATACCAGTTTGGCCGCGATGTCCCCATCACTCAGACGACCCTGGAACAGATGTTGTGCGGCATTTATGGATACGAGATGGACTATACAACCATCGCTGAGGATGCGCAGTTAGCGAGCTTCCGGTCGGTGTTTGTGCCGGGGCGGCCGAAGCGATTGCTGGTGAACGGCCGTCTCTATCCCCGCCAGCTCAAATTCCTCCTGGCCCGCGAACTGGGCTACCAATACCTGGGCATCAAAGAACGCTCGCGCACGTCTACGCCCGAAGCTGTTCACTCGTTCCAACAGTTGCTCAACGATTTTCGCGCCGCCTACTTTGGCGGCGCGCTGCTGATGCCGCAAGCGATGGTGCTGGCCGATCTGGCCAACTTCTTTGCCCGCCCAACCTGGGATCCCCAACCGCTAGTAGACATGCTGACCCGCTATGACGTGACGCCGGAAATGCTTTTATACCGCTTTAGCGAACTCATTCCGCAGCATTTTGGCTTGCAAATCCACTTTTTGCGCTATCACCAGGTGGGCGACGAGTACCGGCTGATGAAACATCTGAACATGAACCAGTTCATCGTGCCCGGCGGGCCGGCATTGCAGGAGCATTACTGCCGCCGCTGGTTGTCTGTGCGGCTGCTGCGCGAGATGGCTGAACGGCAGGCAGCCGGGGATACCGACCGTTTCCCGCCGCCGGGCATTCACATTCAGCGTTTCTTAAATTCGGAGGAACGTTATCTGGCGTTTGGTTTTACCCGATCGTTGGTCTTGTCGCCGGGGGTGAGCAGCAGTGTGACGGTGGGTTTTCGCCTGACGCCGGGCGTGGACCGCATCATTCGCTTTGTGGATGATCCGGCCATCCCGCATGTGGTGGTGAATGAAACGTGTGAACGCTGCCCACTGTCGCCGGAGGAGTGCCGGGTTCGGGCGGCGCCACCCTCGCTGTTGGAAGCGGAGCAGGCGGAATCGGCGCGTATGCAAGCCTTGAACCGGGTGATTGCGCAATTGCAGGGCTGAGGCGTTATTCTGTAGATTGAAACGGAGTTTTATTCGCCGATTTTCGCGGTGGGCCAAAACGGCCGTTGCTCCAACACGCGAATCATCCGCAACAAAGTCTCGTTCACCGGCGTGGGAACGCCATTATGCTGCCCCAGGGCCACCACCTTGCCGCCGAACATCTCCACTTCCGTTTTGCGCCCGGTTTCCATATCTTGCAGCATGGATGTTTTGCCTTGCGGTGAAAGAGTGTGGAGGAATTTGTACCAGTCGGCCACGTCTTGCTGGGTCAGATTGACGCCGGCATGTTGCGCCAGAGCAATCACTTCGCTCATGAGCGCTTCCATCAGACTTTGCGCTTCCGGCAGCGTTTGGAAAACCCCATACGGCGCGCCCAGCACCGCCGACGCCTGATTCATGCCCACGTTGATCATAAATTTCCACCAGAGGATGCGGAGCATGTCGGGCGGGGTTTCGTAGGCCAGCCCGGCGCGGTCTAGCGCTGCTTGAATGATGTGTACACGCGGGCTAACGGCCGTATTGTCGGCTTCGCCGAAAAACAGTTTGCCGGGCGCGCTGTAATTGACGCAACGGCCGTCGCGCACGGCATCAATCCCCACGGCCACACAGTAAAGCACTTTCTCCGGCCCCACCACTTCGCCGATGATCGCTTCGCTGTCCAGCCCGTTCATCACCGAGAGGATGAGCGTGTGTTCGCCGACAAACGGCCGTAAATCGGGCAGCGCCGCGGCCAGGTGGTGGTGCTTCAGGGCGACGATGACCAGGTCCACCGGGGCAGCGTCGTCGGGATGGGTGACGGGGATGGGGAACGGCCGTTCGTTCACCACTACTCCTTTCTGCGCCAGTTCCGCACATCGCGCACCCCGCGCAATAAACGTCGTGGCAAAACCCGCCTGGAAAAACTGGCTGGCATAAAACGCCCCCAGCGCCCCCGCGCCCAACACAGCTACCGATTCAAGAACAGGTAAAGTCATATGCACTCACTTAATGGGACGCGAATGAACGCAGATGCGGCGAATGAACGCAGATTTTTAAAAGAATCCGCGAAAATCCGCGTCCCATTCCCGCCTCAACCAAACAAGTCGTCGTTGAGGTCGTCTAAAGGTTTGGTCAGTAAACTGGATGGTTTGCTCTCAGCGCGGCCTTTGATGGCGTCGTAGAAGCGCTCGTCGTAACGGCGTGATTTGACGGGGATGGGCATTTTGACGCCCCAACCGAGCAGCAGCACCTCTTCCTTCTCTTGCAGGCGGGCCAACATGCCGCGCAGTTGGTCGCGCCCGGCCAGGCCAGTGAGTACGGCGCGGATGTCGTCCTCGTCGCCCAGCCAGCCGGTGATGCGCGTGCCCAGTTGGGACATGATTTCGTCGTCTATGCCCGACGGCCGTTGGTCCACCACCAGCAGCGTGACAAAATATTTGCGCAGTTCGCGGGCGATGATGCCAAAGGCAGTTTGCCCAGCCAGTTGGGGATTGAGCAGTTTGTGGGCTTCCTCGATGGCGATGAGCAACGGCCGTGGCGCGGCCGTGCCCATCGTTTTGTGTTCCTCAGTTTTCTTCACCCATTGCTGGCGAATTTTGCGCGTGAGGATGTTGGAGACCAGCAGGTAATCCAGGTCG
>CALFEW010000243.1 GCA_937958365.1 uncultured Chloroflexota bacterium
AACGCGCCCTGCTTGCCCAAATACTTCACAAGTCAGCGTGAAAAACTTCGATGGTCAGCCGCTGGCTATTGACCATTGACCATTGACGATTGACCATTCTCTTCCCGCTCAAAACGTCGAAAGCGTGCCTTCTTTGCCGTTCAGACTCCAACTGCCTTCCACCAAAAAACCAACCGCTTCGTCTTTTTCGCCGTCCATCAGGATTTTCAGGCGGCGGCTGCCACAAACGGTAGACAAATCAATGACGCGCAGATAGTCGCTCAGGGTCGCATCGGCGGGGGAGAGGCTGGCCAGGCTGTTGGGTGAATCGCGGAAGAATTGCCAATCGAAACGGCCGTGTTCGCTGCCCAAATGCAACGGCAAGGAAAAAATCCCCGCCTCCACCAAATCCTGCAAGAAATGCGTGCCATAAGACAATTCCGGCATCTGCCCATCTTGCGGCACGCCAATTTCGATGAGTACCAGTGTGTTATGAATATCGGCATAGGTGACGCGCACGCCCAATTCCAGGTTGGCGCTGCCCCAACGGCCCGGCCCCATCAAAATAAACCGCTCGTCGGCCAAAATCTGGTTCAGACGGCCAACGGCCCGCCCCAATTCCAGTTTAACCGTCTGGTCGGGAATCTCGCGGTACTTTTCCGGGTCCACAAAGATCACGTAGCGAATACCTTCCGCCTGGCCGTCTGGGATGAGTTTGTGGGCGGTAAAAAGAATGTCCTCGCGGGGAATGTCAGGGGGGATGCGCACCGTGCCATGTTCGTGCCGCTGACTGAGCGGGCGGCACTGGATCATGCTGAACAGGTAATTGGGCTGGGGATAACCCGGTTGGATTTGCACGGTGAACTCGATGTCTACCGGCGTGCCATACACTTTTTCCAGACGGTTCATGACGTTGCGCATCAGGTCTATGAACTTCTGGTCTTTGGTAAGATTGTTGAACGTCAGGACCAGTTTGTTTTTGTTGTCCAGCGACGCGGTAGAGACGATGGATTGGAAATAATCCCCTTCATCTATGGAAGCCAACGTGCGCAGGTAGGGATAGTTTTCGTCCAATATCTCGCGCACCGGCACGGTTTTGAAGGTGTTATCCGCCAGGTCCACCACATCTATGTACCATTGGGAATGCTGGCGGATGGCGGCGGCGGTGGTTTCCGGGCGCAGTTGCGGGTGGCTCAGGCCGATCATGCGCGGGTAATCTTTGTCTACGCGGTCTACGGCGCGGGTTCCCAGACCCCACACCAGCCGCAGGAAGCCATCTTCGCGGCGGATGCGTGGGTTCCAGCGGTAGGGATTCTGGCTAAAACCGACGCCGGCGAGTGTGGGGAAGAAGTAACGGCCGTATACTTCCCCTTCCACCTTTTGCAGCAGCACCCCCATACGTTCGTCGTAATCAATCATGCCATGCTGACCGCGATACAACAGCGCATCCGGATTCAGTGTGCAGGCAAACACCCGCCGAATCGCGTCGGTCAGCGCCGCCATGTTTTCGGCCGGCGTTCCCTGGTTCGGGCAGAAATAACTGTCGTATTTCCCCGCAAAAGCCGTGCCAAAATTATCTTCCAACAAACTCGAGGAGCGCACGATAATCGGACGATTCCCCATCTGTTCCAGAAACGCTTCCAGCCCTTCCACCACATCTTCCGGCAGCGTCCCTTCCCGGTGCGCCGCCAGGATTTCCGGGTACTCCATCTGCGTTTCTTCCAACGAGCGGTACTTCTGATTCATAAAATCGGCCAGGTTATTCAACAGGTAAAAATCGTAGATAACCTCCGTGCCGATGAAGTACGTTTCCGGCATGGTAATCTGGTCGCCCACAAAAGGTCCCCATTCCGGTTTGTCTTGCTTGAGAATTTTGTAGGCCAGCATGACGCCGGCCGCCTTGCCGCCAATTTTGCCGCTGCCAATCCGCCGCCGGTAAATATCACGCAAATCGGCGATGGTAAACACCTTCTTGGCGACGCCAATGTAAGGAAGCTGGTCGCTGATCATACGCTTGATTAGGACCACCTTGATCTCGCGCAAGTGATGTTCTACCCGCTCCCGATCCGCCCCGGTCATGGCTTCGTAGATTTCGCCCTGCCGGAAGAGCAGTTCCCAGGGAGCAATCTCCGGGTTAAAGGTCAGTTCGCTGGAAAGTGTGGGGGAAGGTTGATCGGTCAGAACCTCCTCAATGATTTGCGTGAGGAGGGAAGCGCCCAGGTTGTTGGCAAAATAAGCGTCGGTATGAAAGTCGCGCACGCGATCTTTCCGCTTTTGCCAGGTGATGGTTTCTTCTTGAAAGTAAGGGTTGACCAATCCTTCACGCCGCTGTGAGGCGATAGCCAACTCGCGCACTTCTTGATAGAAGGCTTCTTTGTTGACGATGCCGCGCCGGAAAAGCTCCTGACGCATTCGGCGACGGATTTTGTCGCATAGAATGGGATATTGCGCCAGCCGGACATAAATATCAATGGCCGGCGTGGTACTTCTTAATTCGTCCAGGTACTCCATAAGCCACCTCGTGGGAAATTGGGGAAATGGGAAACGAGACTACAGAACGCGGTTGATTGATGGACGCTTATTGGGTTGTTTTGTTTGTCGGTTGGTTGGCTCTTATCGGTTAGCCAGCCCGTTTAGCGGTCTCCTTGCCTAAAAATGAGATAGGGTTCCTTTTGGCTCGGCGTTTGACCCATCGCCTTCGACCAGATAGCCGATGGCTTTGTCAATGGAGCCATCCATCACAATGGTCAGCCGTTTGTCTTTGCAGACGGCCTGTAAGTCTATGACGTGCAGGTAAGGGGCGAGGTCGGCGTCGGCGGGGGAGAGGTCGGCCAGGGCGTTGGGCGATTGGCGGAAGAACTGGAAATTGAAACGGCCGTCGCCATTCCCCACCTCTAATCCCAGCGAATGAATCCCCGATTCAACCAAATCCTGGAAGAAGTGCGTGCCATACGAAAACTCCGTACCGCCGCCTTCGGCCGGTTCGGCCACCTCAATCAACACCCGCGTATTGTAAATGTCGCCATAAGTCACGTGGACGCCCAGGTCCAGATTTACGCTGCCCCAACGGCCGGGACCAATCAACACAAACGCCTCGTTCTCCAGAAGTTTATTCAACCGGCCAATGGCCCGCCCCAATTCCATCTTAGCCGTCACATCAGGCATTCGGCGATACAACTGCGGGTCCACGTAAATGACATAGCGGATGCCTTCCGCTTTGCCGTCCGGCACCAGTTTGTCGGTGAAAAACAGGGTATCTTCTTCCGGCACGTTTTCCGGGAATTCAATCAGGCCCCCTTCGGTGCGCTGGCTGAGGGGGCGGCACTGCAAAATATTCAGCCGATAATTAGGGTAGGGATAATCAGGGATGATTTCGATGGTAAATTCCACGTCTACCGGGCGCTGGTATTTGTCTTCCAGGCGTCGCAGCGCCGTGCGCAGTAAACGCACAAACCGGCGGTCACGGGCGAGGAAGGCAAACGTCAGCACAAAGCGATCAGTCTCGCCGGCCGACGCCGACACCATTTCCTGCAAATAATCCCCTTTATCCACCGAGACGATGTAGCGCAAATGTGGATAACCGGAGTTAAGAACCTGTTGGATAGGCAAGGTAACGAAAGCGTTGGCTTCCAGGTCAATGGCGTCCATAAACCATTGCGAATATTGGCGGATGGATTGGGGATCGGTTTCCGGCCGCAGTTGGGGGTGGCTGAGGGCGATCATGCGCGGGTAATCGTTGGCGACGCGGGCGACGGCGCGTGTGCCCAGCCCCCAAACCAGCCGCAAGAAACCATCTTCCCGACGTATTTTGGGATGCCAGCGGAAGGGGTTTTCGCTAAAGCCAACGCCGGCGAGAGTAGGGAAGAAGTAACGGCCGTGTCGCTGCCCCTGCACCGGCTGAATCAACACCGCCATCCGCTCGTCATAATCAATCATCCCATTCTTACGCCGATACAAGATCGCATCCGGGTTCAGCGTGCTGGCATAGACGCGGCGAATCGCATTCAACAACTGCTCCAGATTCTCGTCCGGCGTGCCCTGGTTGGGGCAAAAAATCGTCTCGTACTTGCCGGCAAACGAAAAGCCAAAGCTGTCCTCCAACAAACTAGACGAACGCACGACAATCGGCAAATCGCCCAAATGCGATAACACCTCGCGCAGTTGGTCCACAATCGTTTCCGGAAATTCCCCGGCCAGATGCGCCGCCACAATCTTCGGATACATATCCCGAATCTCGTCCAACGGCCGGTACTTCTGATTCATAAAATGGTCCAGCCGGTTCATCAGCCGGAAATCATAAATCACCTCTGTGCCGATAAAATAAGAATCAGGAATGCCCACCGATTGGCTGATGTCCGGCCCCAATTCCGGGTCTTGCTGGTGCAAGATTCGCCGCGCCAACAACATTCCCGCCGACTTGCCGCCAATCTTGCCGGAACCAATCCGGTTGCGATAAATGTGCCGCAAATCGGCAATGGTAAAAACATTCTTGGCCACGCCAATAAACGGCAGTTGGTCGCTAATCAGGCGCTTGATCAGCACAACTTTGATTTCCTGCAAATGGTGCTTGACTCTGTCTTGCGCCGGTATCGGCATGGCTTCATAGATTTCACCCTGGCGAAAAAGCAGTTCCCAGGGGGCAATCTCCGGGTTGAACGTCAGCTCCACGCTGCGCGTAGGCGCGGGTTGGTCATTCAGCGCCGCTTCAATGAGCTGCATCAGCAAGCCGCTGCCCAAATTGTTGGCAAAATAAGCGTCTGTCATAAAATCGCGCACGCGATCTTTGCGCCGCTGCCAGATACCGGATTCTTCCTGCACGTAAGGGTCTTCCAAACCTTCCCGCCGCTGCGATTCAATGGCCCGCTGGCGTACTTGCTGCTCAAACTCTGCCTGGCTGATAATGCCCCGGCGGAAAAGTTCCTGGCGCATCATCACCCGAATCTTGTCGCATAGAATCGGGTATTGGGCCAGTTTGATGTAAATGTCAATGGCTGGGGTTACGCTGCGTAAAGGTCTGGTATCCATCAAAAGCATCTCCGTATCATGATTATAACAGGTTGTTGCGGCTGCACGGGATTAGATATACTTTAAGCGAGCGGCGAAAGGCGGGTGATGAACACGCATCATTCCGCACGTTCATCGGAGATTTCATGAGTGGTTAACCCACCACCAATGAAAATCCACAGATGACACAGATTTCACAGATTAAGTTTGGCGCGTGGCGCTGAATGGGTTTCATTCCGCAATCCGCAATCCGCAATTTTCACGGAGGATGACATGACCACTATTTTTGCCAAAATCGTCAGCGGCGAACTGCCGGCAACGAAGTTGTACCAGGATGAGTTGGTGACGGCGTTTCGGGACATCAACCCCATTGCGCCGACGCACATTTTAATTGTCAGCAACAAGATCATCCCGACGGTGAATGATCTGACCGAAGACGACGAAAAAATCACCGGCCGCATGATGACCGTTGCCAAAAAGTTGGCGGAGCAGGAAGGTATCGCCGAAAGCGGCTACCGTCTCATCATTAACTGCAACGCCCACGGCGGCCAGGAAGTGTTCCATTTGCACATGCACCTGGTGGGGGGACGGCCGTTAGGCCCCATGCTTTATCGCCAGAAGTGACGTGCTTGTGCGTAAGCCGTATTCGGAATACGGCTTACGGAATACGGTTTACGGAACACGGCTCACCTCTCCTATTCCCCCGGTATCGCGTTCCCCTCTTCACGGCAGGCGCAGGCTTCTTTGCTGACGCCGCCGCGCGTAAGCAGGCCATCATACTCGCGCCCCAGCCCGGAAGTGACCCATCCGGCCAATTCCAGCGGAATAGACCCATCGGCGGAGACCCAACGGCCGTTATACAACCGCGCCACATGCACATGGGTGCCATTGGAAAAACCACCTTCGCACGATGGATGCCCCAGGCGGTCGCCTGTCTGCACAAACGCCCCGGCAGCGACGCGGTCGCGGCTTTCCAGGTGCATATACAAAATCGCCCAGCCCGTCCCGGCAAAGCCATCTTCGTCCAGGTCCACGACCACCGCGCCCTTGTCGCTGCGCACCACCAGACCATCGGCAACGGCCGTTACCCAGGCGTCAGACACCACACAGCCCAGTTCATCGGCCGGTGGGGCAAAATCAATCGCCGCCCAGGCCGAACCAGACGCCCAGCCGCCGTGCGGCCCGCCGGTGAAATACCAGGTTTCGCCGCTGCTCCAGGGCAACTGCAACGGCGGCTGGCGTAAATCGGCCGGCCACAACGGGTCCACCGTAAAGGCAAACGGGCTGCCAAACAATCGTTCGTAGGTAGCCAAAAAACCGGCCGCGCCCACGTCTTGCAGCCAGCTTTCATAGGTGACGCCGCCAAACGCGCCGAGGGCATTTTGCACCCCGGCCGTGCCGTCGTTGATGTCGGCGGCAAAGGCGACGCGCGTGCCGTCGTCCAATGTGGTGGCGGTGATGCCGCCTTCGGCACGGCCGTAATA
>CALFEW010000244.1 GCA_937958365.1 uncultured Chloroflexota bacterium
TGTCTTGCAGGCGTGCGAAGGCGGGATGTTGTCGGCGTCGCAGGCATTTGTGGGCGTGGCCTCGCGCATCGTGCAGCAAAACATCCCCGTGGTTGTGGCGATGCAGTACGAGGTGTCCAACAGCACGGCCGTGCGCTTCGCCATCAAGTTCTACCAAAACCTGGCCGAAGGCTACCCGGTGGATTGGGCGGCGCAAAACGGCCGTCGCGCCATCGCCCTCAACACCCAATACAAATCCCGCGACTTTGCCACCCCCGTCCTGTTTATGCGCGTGGCCGATGGGCAGTTGTTTGCACGGCCGTCAGTTGCCAAACCGTCCGGGCGAATTCAACCAAACCTTGAGAACGTAGCACCTGTCGCCCAAGCAGAAGTTAAAGACCTACCAGTCCCACTGACAGAACATGCGCTTTCACTTTATGACATCGTCTCAAAATTCAGTAGAGACGAACTGGCATCTTTGGCCGATGTTTTAGGCAAAAGCCTGGATGATTTTTCTCTCAATGCCGGCCGAAATAGTTTAGCTCGTGAACTAATTGATACAGCCCAAAGACACAGTCGCCTGGATAAGTTGATTTTTGCTATTGCCCAGATGCGCCCTGATCAGAAACATGAAATAAAAGGCAACTTATATGTCCTGCTGATAGAAGGGGTTAAGGAGCATCAATTAGCCGGGCTGTGTCAAGATTTAAACTTGAATTGTCGGGCATTGAAATTAGACAAAGATAGTCTGATAGGCTACGCGGCCAATAAACACATCCGCATGGAGCGGACACGGGCTTTGCAAGACCATATGGTGGAAAACGGCCGTTACCCCGAACTTGTACAGGCCGTCAAAAAATACTTGCCCACCACAGACTTCACCATTTTCGAATCGTGACCAGACCTGACAGGTTTGCAAAACCTGTCAGGTCTCTTGCCTATCACCCAATATGACCCAGGGCTATTACACCTTCCGCATCTCTGTTCTCACCGAGGATAAGGTCAAAGGGGAAATCCGCGCCCCAGATGACTCCTTATTGTTAGAACCAGAAGGGTGGTTAACCTATCATGGGGCATTGCGCCAGCAGATAGATCACCTTATCACCACTGCCCAAAATCTGCACCTGACTGCCAGCGACGTATCGGCCCTGGGTGAAGCCTTGTTTAACGCTCTGTTCGACGCGCCGCTGCTGCATGACCTGATAGACGTGTACCAAACGGCCGTTCACATCCAAAATCAACTTCTCCGAATCGAATTGGACGTAGATGAAAGCGCTTTGCCTCATATCGCCGCGCTGCCCTGGGAGTTTATGCGCGTACCGGTCAGCGCCAATTTGCCCGTTTTCTGGCTGGCTACTGCTCCTAAAGTCATCTTTTCGCGACGGCGGCGACAGCGCTACCCACCCCAACCCATTCAACTCCAAAAAGGCGAAAAGCTCCGTTTGGCCCTGGCCATTGCCGCACCCCAGGATGAACCCCCCATCGCTTGCCAACAATTACTGCAAGAGGTCAAACAGTGGGCCGCAGGCTTGCCCCAAGATGTGGAAATGCTGCCCATTATAGACGCGGCCAATCCTGACAAACTCGATCAGCTTCTAGCTCAGTCGCCGCACATTTTTCATTTCGTCGGTCACGGCCGTCTCGTCAACCATAACGGCCATGACGTTGGCGAGATCGCGCTGGTGGATGATAACGGCAACGCCTTGTGGGTGGACGAAGCATATTTCAGCGACTTGCTCAATACCTACCGTCCAGCCATCGTCGTGCTGCAAGCCCACGAAACCGGTCAACTGTCGGCAACCACCGCCTTCGCCGGCGTCGCTTCTCGCGTGCTGCAACAAAACATCCCCGTTGTCGTCGCCATGCAGTACCGCCTCAACGATCTGACCGCTGCCCGTTTTATCGCCCGTTTCTACCGGCGGCTGGCCGAAGAGATGCCCGTAGACCAGGCCGCCCAAGACGGCCGTCGCGCCATCAGCCTGCTGCCGAATGTGCAATACAAAACCCACGACTTCGCCACCCCCGTCCTCTACATGCGCGTCCGCGACGGCCGTCTCTTCCAACGCCGCCTCACCGACACCACCCCGCCCATCGCCATCCAAAACGAACAAAAACTGCGCGACGCCCTCTGGCAGCTTAATTTCAGCCAGCAGCGCAACAAATTCCTCGACCTGCTGGACAAACCGCGCATCGGCGCCTTCCTCATCAGCGGCCCCGGCGACGAATGCGGCCAGCGCTGGCTGCTCAACCGCCTGGTGCAAAACGAATTGGAAGACGCCTATGAAGCCAGCATCACCGACCGCTGCCAGACGCTTCGCGCCAGCTTCAGCGGCGTCCTCAGCCCCACGCTGGATCGCCTCTGGCGACAGTTACGCAAACAATTGCCCGACGTAGACGATTACGCCGCCACCCCCGACGACATCCTGACCAGTCTGGCGGCCACCTGGCAGGAACGCGACGTGGTCATCATCCTGGAAGATGTTGGCAATCCCGGCCCCGATTTCCCGGAGAAGCTGTTGCAGGAATTCTGGCAGCCATTGGTGCAAAAATTAGCGCCCTCCGGCAGCGCGCAAAACTGGTTCCTGCTGGTGCTGGTAGACAACAAGGGCGTCATGCCCGCCCCGGTCGCCGAGCAGCCGGGCGACGCGAGCAACCCCCTCAAACTGATCTGGCTGCCCTCGTTGTCGCCCCAAATGCCCCGCCAGGAATTGCTCGACTGGCTGCGTGATGGCCGAACGCGCCGCGTTGTGTTACAACCGGCTCAGACCAAATTACACGTCGCTACCGTCAACGACGTCCTCGACGCGCTGTTAGACGAAACCGACAATGGCGTTACCGATTATGTGATTGAGGAATTGTGCCGCCTG
>CALFEW010000245.1 GCA_937958365.1 uncultured Chloroflexota bacterium
AGATTGGTCCAATCTGGAAACTCCAAAGTTAATTGCAAACGAACCCTTAAGGTCTCTAAACTACACCTAAAAGTTACGGCAATCCGGTGAAATCAGCGGCGCTGTAGTAACCGGAATCAATCAGGGCAGATACCACATTGGCGCTGTCCACTGTGACCACCGGGGATTGAATCGCCGGTACGTCCACGACGCCGTTGTTGTAAGCGCCGGAAGCTGTCGGGGCAGTGCCTTGCAGCAGAGCAATGGCCGCGGCGATGGCATCATTCACCAGGGTGCGCACGTCTTTGAAGACGGTCATGGACTGTTTGCCATCAATGATGTACTGGACCGAAGCTTTCTCAGCGTCCTGACCGGTCACCAGATAGCTGGTCACGTCCGGGTCGGCGGCAAAAGCGTCGGCGATAGCGCGAGCCGTGCCATCATTGGGAGCCAGAATGAAGACGTCGCCTTTGTCTTCGGCCGTTGCTACCGTCAGGTTGGCTTCGGCCAGATTCTTGGCGGTGTTGAAGTCCCAGTTGGTGGTGACCTGGCCGATGATCTGGGCCATTTCGTCGCGGGTCAGTTCCAGGGTGCCGGACAGTGCTTCCGCTTCGCTGGAGTTCTTGATGACGAAGGTGCCATCGGCGATTTTGGGCTGCAACACTTTCCACGCGCCTTCAAAGAAGATGAAGGCGTTGTTGTCCGACGCCGCGCCGGCGTACAGGTACAACGGGTTGCCGGTCCCTTCGGCTTTGTCTACCAGGTATTGCGCCTGCTGCGCACCAACGGCCAGGCTGTCGAAGGTGACGTAGTAGTCTACCGCGTCCGTCTCACGGATCAGACGGTCGTAGGAGATGACTTTGACGCCGGCGGCTTGCGCGGCTTCGGCGGCAGCGGCGGCGGCTGTGCCGTCATGGGGGGTGATGATCAGAACCTGCACGCCTTTGGTGATCAGGTCTTCGACGTTGGCCTTTTCTTTGGCCGAATCGCCCTGGCTGAAGAGGATTTCTACTTCATAACCGGCGGCGGCTAAGGCTTCCTTGAAGCGTGTTTCGTCTTGAACCCAGCGGGGTTCGTCTTTCGTCGGCAGGACGATGCCTACTTTGCCAGCAACTTCAACGGGGGCAGTTTCCCCACCGGAAGCTTCCAAACCGGTGAAGTCAGCAGCGCTGTAGTAACCGGAGTCAATCAAAGCGGATTGCACGTTGGCGCTGTCCACCGTGACCACCGGGGATTGAATCGCCGGTACGTCCACGACGCCGTTGTTGTAAGCGCCGGAAGCTGTCGGGGCAGTGCCTTGCAGCAGAGCAATGGCCGCGGCGATGGCATCATTCACCAGGGTGCGCACGTCTTTGAAGACGGTCATGGACTGTTTGCCATCAATGATGTACTGGACCGAAGCTTTCTCAGCGTCCTGACCGGTCACCAGATAGCTGGTCACGTCCGGGTCGGCGGCAAAAGCGTCGGCGATAGCGCGAGCCGTGCCATCATTGGGAGCCAGAATGAAGACGTCGCCTTTGTCTTCGGCCGTTGCTACCGTCAGGTTGGCTTCGGCCAGATTCTTGGCGGTGTTGAAGTCCCAGTTGGTGGTGACCTGGCCGATGATCTGGGCCATTTCGTCGCGGGTCAGTTCCAGGGTGCCGGACAGTGCTTCCGCTTCGCTGGAGTTCTTGATGACGAAGGTGCCATCGGCGATTTTGGGCTGCAACACTTTCCACGCGCCTTCAAAGAAGATGAAGGCGTTGTTGTCCGACGCCGCGCCGGCGTACAGGTACAACGGGTTGCCGGTCCCTTCGGCTTTGTCTACCAGGTATTGCGCCTGCTGCGCACCAACGGCCAGGCTGTCGAAGGTGACGTAGTAGTCTACCGCGTCCGTCTCACGGATCAGACGGTCGTAGGAGATGACTTTGACGCCGGCGGCTTGCGCGGCTTCGGCGGCAGCGGCGGCGGCTGTGCCGTCATGGGGGGTGATGATCAGAACCTGCACGCCTTTGGTGATCAGGTCTTCGACGTTGGCCTTTTCTTTGGCCGAATCGCCCTGGCTGAAGAGGATTTCTACTTCATAACCGGCGGCGGCTAAGGCTTCCTTGAAGCGTGTTTCGTCTTGAACCCAGCGGGGTTCGTCTTTCGTCGGCAGGACGATGCCAACTTTGCCAGCCACTTCAGCGGCCGTTTCGGAAGTTGCTACGGGTTCAGCTTCTGTTTCGGTAGTGGTTGCTGGTTCTTCTACAGCGGTCTCTGTTGTTGTCGAGCCGCAGGCGGCCAAAACGAGCAGTAAGGCCAGCAGCGCCAGCAGGGTAATAAACCAGTTTTTCTTAAACATCTCATCTTCTCCTGTTCTATGAACTTTTTAAATTAGAGGTTGGAAAAAACAAACGAACAATCGTGTCAATCTGAGGCAACCACCTCCTTGTCATGTGATTGTACCTGGATGGCTGATTAAAGGGTGTGATGCATTGCGGCGGCAAGCACGGCCGTTTCTCCTGACAGAGTACCGGTCGGCTAAATTGAAACCAATAACCATGTTAAGGATCTCTTTTGCGCCGTATTTCGTGATGTGGGAAAACTAACCTTACCCTTGGATAGTTAGCTGCAGGTTGTTATATGATACTCTGTTATCTTGTACAAATTGCACATCAATTCCCCTGACTCAATTAGGGGAAATCCCCTAATTTTGGCAAAAATCGGGGGTCAATCAGAAATCAATGCTTTGTTTTTGGAACGGGGGTGAGGAATTTCCACTTGTATTTGCAGTCCGCCGCCGGGTTGGTTGCCGAGGTGAATGCGCCCCCCCATGAGCGCTACCCGTTCCGTAATGCCCAGCAGGCCATAATGCCCGGCCTGATTCAAATTCCCCAGATCGAAATTTTCGCTCAGCCCTTCGCCGTTGTCCGTGATCATGATTTTTAGCGTGCGGGGTGTTGTGTGAACCAACGAGACTGCCACGCGGCTGGCGTTGGCGTGGTTACGGACGTTATTCAACCCTTCCTGCACGATCCGAAAGATAGATAGTTCAATGCGTTCCGGCAGGCGGCCAACCGCCCCATCAATTTGCAGGTCTGCCTGAATGCCAGTCTGGTCGCTCCAATTGGCGACGTAAGATTTTAGGGCGCCATCCAGACCCAGGCTGTCTATGGTGGGCGGGCGCAAATTGCCGCAGATGCGCCGCAGATCGTCTACCATCTGGCGAATGTGTTCACGCATGGCGGGAATTCGGGTCATGAGGTCTAGAGAGGAAACGGCCGTGTTCTCCACATCTTCCAACTCATACCCCAGGCTCAGCAAATCCTGGATAAGCTGATCATGCAGTTCACGCGCCAAC
>CALFEW010000246.1 GCA_937958365.1 uncultured Chloroflexota bacterium
ACGGCCGTTGCCCTGCCCTTGTATTGTGCCGTTGGTACGGCCGTTGCGCGTCAGCGGTGGCGCATCTTCCTCTACCGGCGCGCCATTCTGCACGGTCGTCTGCACCCGGTCTACAATCACGTTCACCTCGTCGCCTTTCAACTGCACCTTGCCCCAGACCAGCATCACCTGATCTACGGCTACCAGTTGGCGGCATTCCTTCCAGGTGCGCGGGAAAAAGACCACTTCGATTTTGTGATCCAGGTCTTCCAGTGCGCCAAAGGCCATCGGCTCGCCCTTTTTGGTCGTCAGGGTGCGCAGGGAACTGATCATACCGGCGATTTTGACCTGCTTACCGTTGTCGGTGGCCTGAATGTCGCCGATGGTGGTATTGGTGAGCGGCCGGAGTTGGGCCAACGGCCGTTCCAGCGGATGTTCAGAGACGTGTACGCCCAAAGCTTCTTTCTCCCATTCCAGCAATATTTTGTGGTCTACTTTTTCAACCGCGTCGGGTGGATGCAGCAAATCTACGGCCATTTGCATTCCCGGCGCGCTCATCAGGCTGCCAAACAAACTCATCTGCCCCTGTGCGGCGGCGGCGTGTGACGTGCCGCTGTAGTTGACGATGCGATCCAGAGCATCCATCATTTGCGATGGCGTGCCCCAGGCGTCGAAGACGTGGGCCTTGATGGCATATTCCAGCGCCCGTTTGCCCACGCGGCGCATGTCTACCCGGTCGCAGAGGTCTTGCAGGCTGGTGAAGGAGCCGTTGGCCTCGCGCTCTTCGAGCATGACGTTCAGAGCGGCCGCCCCGGCGTTTTTGATAGCGCCCAAACCGAAACGGATTAACGGCCGTTCCCCCTCCACCTCAATCGTAAAATCCAGCCCCGACCTGTTGATGTCCGGCGGGGCCACATCTATGCCCAGGCTCTTGGCCTCGGCAAAATAGCGGCGCACCTTATCCGTGTTGTCCCGTTCCACCGAGAGCATGGCCGTCAGATACTCCACCGGGTAATGGGCCTTCAAGAAGGCTGTCTGGCAGGTTACTTTGGCATAGTCGGCGGCGTGGGCCTTGTTGAAGCCGTAGCGGGCGAAGAATTCAATGTCGCCCCAGATCGCGTCGCACACCTCTCGGCTCAGGCCCCGCGCCATCGCCCCGTCGGTGAACTTGATCTGATGCTCCTCCATCAGCTTCTTTTTCTTCTTCGCCACCGCCTTGCGGATCATGTCCGCTTCGCCCGGCTCGTAGCCCGCCAGTTGCGAGGCCATCTGGATGATCTGTTCTTGGTAGACGCAAATCCCGTAGGTATCGCCCAAAATCGGCTCCAGCTTCGGATGGTGATATTGCACCACCTCCTTGCCGTGCATCCGGCTGATGTAGGTGGGGATGTTTTCCATCGGCCCTGGCCGGTAGAGGGAGATGGCGGCGATGATGTGGTCGAAGCGGCGCGGCTTCATCTCCATCATCAACCGTTTCATACCGGCCCCTTCCACCTGGAACACGCCAGAAACCTGCCCTTGCCCCAAAATATCAAATAACACTTCTGGATTTTTGGTGGGGTCTGGCCCCACCTGCCCCACATCGTAGGGGATGTTGTCCATGGTGTAGACAGTGCCGTAGCGCTCTTCGATGAGGCGGGCGGCGCGGCGCATGACGGTGAGGGTGCTGAGGCCCAGGAAGTCCACTTTCAGCAGGCCAATGGATTCGACGACTTCCATCGGCCACTGCGTCACGCGGTCTACGCCACCCAGCCCTTCTTCGCCGCTGGTGGGGCGATTGAGGGGCACGTATTCGTGCAACGGCCGATCGGAGATGATGACGCCGGCGGCGTGGCTGGAGGCATGGCGGGCGACCCCTTCCAGGTTGCGGGCGGTGTCGAGGAGGGTTTTAACGGCCGTTTCCCCCTTATATCGCTCCTCCAATTCCGCCGCATAAAACTCGTGGTCTTTGTCCAGCACATTCTCAATCTTCACCGGCTTGCCGGGAATGGCTGGTACCAATTTGGCGATGGCGTCCACTTCGGGCAGCGGCATGTCCATCGCCCGCCCCACGTCGCGGATGGCCGCCCGCGCCCCCAACGTCCCAAACGTGATAATCTGCGCGACCCGCTCCGCGCCATAACGCCGCTTGGTATAGGCCACCATCCAATGCCGCGCATCGTCGGGATAATCCAGGTCAATGTCGGGCATGGAAACGCGCCCCGGATTCAGGAAGCGCTCAAAAATCAGCCTGTTGGGCAGTGGATCAATGCTGGTAATGCACAGCGTATCGGC
>CALFEW010000247.1 GCA_937958365.1 uncultured Chloroflexota bacterium
GTCACCCCGGCCAAAGCCGGGGCCATGCGCTGTCTTTTCCTGTTTCAAAATTTTCCGTTTCACCTCCTTTTCGTTAAAACCTTGGCCGATTATACCCGAAAAAAAAGATGCCCCGGAAACGGGGCATCTGGTTGCAGTTGTTTTAGCCTTCAACAAAGGGGGTGCGCGTTGGCGATGGGGTCAGCGTGCGCGTTGGGGTTGGCGTGGGCGTTTGCGGTGTAGGCGAAGCGGTCCTGGTCGCGGTGCGGGTCGGCGTATTGGTGCGGGTTGGCGTATTGGTGTAAGTCGCCGTGCGCGATGGCGTCGGTGACACGCTTGGCGTCCATGTCCGGGTAGGCGTTCGAGACGGCGTGTAGGTCTGTGTCGGCGTCCGGGTAATCGTTGGCGTACTGGTTGGGGTATACGTGGCTGTACGCGACGGCGTAGGTGTGCGCGAAGGCGTCAAGGTGCGTGACGGTGTCAAGGTGCGTGTCGGCGTGTTTGAAGGCGTATACGTCTGGGTTGGCGTGTTCGTCCTGGTCGGGGTGGGTGTCCGGCTGGGCGTGAACGTCTGGCTGGGGGTGAATGTCCGACTGGGCGTGAACGTCCGACTGGGAGTCAGCGATGGCGTCCTGGTCAGGGATGCGGTTGGCGTCGGGCTGGAGAGAATAATGAAAGTTGTATTCACCCAGGCTGTAAAAATACCCGTTGATGAAACCCTGGCTCTGGCTTGCAGTTGATATGTGCCCGCGATGCGCCCATTCCAGTGGGGGTTAGACATTACCGTACAGGGGGTATCGCCGCCGTAAACACAATAAGCTTTGGTGTACTCGGTGGTTGATCTAATTTGAGTGCCGAGCGGGTCGATGACTCGGAATTCAATCTGGCTAATGTTCGTTCCATTACAAAAAGTAGGAGTGCCAGGGCACAGGTTGGGATCGTAAGCAATAGCCTCGAAGCCGGTTTGGCTTTGTGCTGAAATAACTTGCCCTGGTGATGCTGGGACGACCCATGCCAGGTAAATTGGCAGTGGTGTGTTGGTTATTGTCGGGGTAAAGGTGGGTGTTGGCGTAAAGGTGGGTGTGAACGTGTTGGTGGGCGTGAACGTATTTGACGGGGTCAACGTGGGAGTTGGAGATAGGCTGGGGGTAAGGCTGGCAGTCTCGGACGGCGTGTAGGTAAAAGATGGCGTTGCCGATGGCAAATTAGGCACAGGCAAGTCGTTTGAACGCGAAACGCGGAACGATTCTACGCGACCGGATCGGTAAGATGCGAGATGATAGTAATCCCAGGCAACGCTAATGAACGGCGTCAAGAAAGGGTGATTATAGTCGACCATGACTGTGACCGTATCCGCCGGGTTGTTGGCATCACCTGGCCCGCCTGCATCTTCATCGGGACTGCAGCCAGCGTAGTCGCTGGCGTTTTCGCCGCCGGTGCGAGGCAGCCTGGTTACACGGTTGCCTCGCGTCGAACACAGGGTGGTTCTGATGTAACTTCTCTGGCTCAGGTCGGTAACGCTATCGTCAAAAACAAGGCCGATACGGTAGCTATTGGCTACGGCGCGGATGGATTCTTCGCGTGTTCCCGCAATTTCATCCTGGGCGCCATCGCCTCCGCAGGCTTCGGTGCCCACATCCGGGCCGTCTACGCACAAGGCCGCTTCGTATTGATTGGTGACTGCGTAACGAACTGCCTGGCGGGTCATATTTTGGATGGTTAACCAGGCGCCCAAGAGCAGTGAGAAATCAATGATGCCGAAAACCACAACCAGGAAGATGGGCAAGGCCAGCGCAAATTCGAGCGTGGCTTGCGACTGGCTGTGTTTGTGTAAAACGGCTCTCGGGAGAGCATAGTTGGTATATTTTTTGATCATACAGCACATCCTGTGATTGTGATTGCTACCTGGTAAGGCGGGTGGAAATGCGGTTGGCGATGGCCAGGAAAATTTGCCTTAGTTCGGCTTCGCCGCTGCCAAAGTAAGTAGCTCCGTTTCCGCTTTCATGTCCTTCTGCGTACTTAACGATCTCGGAAGCTTCTATACTACTTTCTACAAATGAGCCTTGCCCGATGGTAAAGAGATACACCCGATTGCCAAACAGGTTGTCCATCGCATCGCGGGCATAATCGTCAGGATCATATAAGAGTTCCTGGGTAGTTGCATCGTGGCGCACATCCGGATCACCATCGCGGCAGTTTTTATCGATTACGTTAGCTTCCGGGCAGTATGTTTTCGTGCGATTCTTATATAGCTCATCGTACCCAACGTTTGCT
>CALFEW010000248.1 GCA_937958365.1 uncultured Chloroflexota bacterium
CGCCGGTATCGCTCTGGTGGTCTGCCTGACGGAATATATCCCCGTTTTGGACATGATCGCCGTCCGCAGTTATCTGGATAGCAAAAACACGCGGCTGCTTGGTCCAAACTGCCCAGGTCTTATCACTCCAGGCCAGGCAAAAGTGGGCATTATTCCGGGCAGCATTGTTAAACCCGGTCATGTTGGCGTGGTTTCCAAGAGCGGCACGTTGACCTATGAAGTGGTCTACGCCCTGACGGAACGGGGCATCGGCCAATCCACCTGCGTAGGCATTGGCGGCGACCCGATTCAGGGCACGGATTTTATAGACGTGTTGCAAATGTTTCAAGAAGACCCGGAAACGGACCAGGTGATTATGATCGGTGAAATCGGCGGCAATGCGGAAGAAAAGGCGGCTGCCTTTATTGCCCAGCACATGAGCAAACGTGTCACGGCCTTCATTGCCGGGCGCACAGCGCCGCCAGGACGGCGCATGGGCCACGCTGGGGCCATTGTCGAAGGTAAAAGCGGCACGGCCGAAAGCAAGATCAAAGCTTTGAATGCGGCCGGCGTCCGGGTTGCGGATAATCCCGATAATATCGTGGACCTGATTTTACAGTAGCTACTGTGCAACGTAGAGGCTGCAACTTCTTGTTGCAGCCTCTACGCTGCATGTTGATAAAGGCTCTTTCTTATGCGGGTGATCAGCGGGCGGGCGCGCGGGCGAAAGCTCAAAAGGGTGCCAGGCGATACCACCCGGCCGATTATGGATCGGGTGAAAGAAAGCCTGTTTAATATTTTGGGTCAGGACGTGGTAGGGGCGCGCTGGCTTGATCTGTTTGCAGGCACCGGGCAGGTGGGCATCGAGGCGTTGAGCCGGGGTGCGGCTGAAGTGGTTTTTGTGGACAAAGTGCGCCCGGCGATTCAGACGATTCAGGCCAATCTGCAAGCGACCGGGCTATCGGCCGGGGCGAAGGTGCTTCAGTCCGATGCGTTTGCCTTTTTGCAAAGGCCGGACGCTGCGCTATTTGACTTGATTTATGTGGCTCCACCGCAATATATTGGCTTGTGGATGGAAGTATTGGCAGTGTTGGATGAACGGCCGTCTACCTTCTTAGCGGCCGAGGGACTCGTCGTCGTCCAGATTGATCCCAAAGAGTACAAAGAATTAACGCTTCACAACCTGGTCCTCTCCGACCAGCGTGTTTACGGCAACACCCAACTCCTGTTTTATGAAACGAACTGAGGCGGCGTCAGGGATTATCCAGCGTCACCTGAATCACACATTGCCCGGTTTCATTGCCGTTGGCGTCTACGGCCGTTAACCGCAGCAGATACGGCCCCCCGGCCCATTCACTCAAATTTACGTTCCCCAAAAAGCTGTCACGCACCGGCCGATCAATCGTGCGGCCCAACAGCGACGCCCACGAACCGGTCGTCTCCGGGCCATTGGCCTCCAGCGTGTAATGGCCGAAGTTTGGCGTGTCCGCTGTGCCTGAAAAGTTGATCAGACCGGCGACCACCGACCCATTTGACGGTTCGGTGATGTTCAAATCCACCGTACAGTCTACAAACGGCGTCGGCGTTGGTCCGCCGGGTGTCGGCGGGCCGGCTACTTCTTCTTCGGCGCCTGGGCTGGCATTTGCCGCGGGGGTCGCAATTCCACCCGGCTGGCTGGCTAAGGTGATGGTGGGAACCAGCGCTGGCGTCGGTTCGGGGGCGCGGATTTCGGCCGTGCCCAGCGGCGTGGGCGACGACAGCGGCGTGGCGAAGATGTTGGGCGTGGGGGTTGGCGGTTTCAACAGGTCAGGCGGTAGGGTGGGGGCGATGCTGGCGTTGACATAATAGACAATACCGGCCAGGCCGGTGAAAAAGAGCAGAAAGAAGATGGCCGTGTTGCGTATCTGGCTGCCTCGTTCGCGTTCCAACCCAAACATGGCCCGCTGTAATTTGTGGCGGGCCTGAAAATATTGGCTGCCATACCAAAAAATCCCCAAAATAGAGAGGATGTATATCCAGATGTCGTTGCGGAGTATGAAGACGTAAACTCGTTCCATCGCGCCTGATTGTATCCAGGATTGGTTAATTTGGCCGACTTATTAGCCGGTTATTCATGGTTGCCTACATGGCAGTGTTGTCTGGCGCTGCCAACTAAAAACGGCCGTTTCGCGGGCAAACGGCCGTTTCGCTGCATGATGGATAATCGCCGCAAATCTCAAAGCTGCGGCAGGATGCCATAAAGCAGCCGGGTCAGACGCGGCACAATGATTTTGCCCGTTTCCAGGACTTCTTCGTGAGTCACCATCGCGTCCGGCGTAGGGTCCAGGATGGATTTGTTGGTAATGGATGAGATGCCCAGGACACGTATGCCCGCGTGTCTGGCCACAATAACTTCCGGGACGGTGGACATGCCCACTGAATCTGCGCCGGCAGCGTGCAAAAAGCGTAGTTCGGCCGGCGTTTCAAAACTGGGTCCGGCGATGTAGGCGTAAACGCCTTCGTGCAAAACAAGCCCCTGAGCGGCCGCTGCGGCCTGCGCCAGTTGGCGCAAAGCCGGATCATAGGCCTGGGTCATATCTGGGAAGCGTGGGCCGATGCGGTCGTCGTTGGGGCCGCGCAGCGGGCTAAAACCGGCCATGCCGACAAAATTCAGGTGGTCTTTGATGAGCATCAAATCGCCGGGCGTGTAGCTGCGGTTAATGCCGCCGGCCGCGTTGGTGACAATCAACGTCTGAATGCCCAGAGCGTGCATCACCCGCACCGGGAAAACAACTTGCGCCTGGGTGTATCCTTCGTAAAAGTGGGCGCGGCCTTGCTGCACCACCACGGTTTGCCCTTGCAATTGGCCGATGACCAGCCGCCCGCCGTGCCCAACAACGGTGGACGCCGGCCAGTGGGGGATGTCGGCATAGGGGATGACATCGGCTGCTTCCAGGGCGTCGGCCAGGCCACTCAGGCCGGAGCCAAGGATGAGGCCGATTTTGGGACGATACTGTGTGCGGGCGCGGATAGCGGCTACGGCCGTTTCCAGTGTTATGTCAGTTGTGTCTACCATGGGATTCTCTTTGGCTGTAAACCCAAAGCGTTTCAGAAAGCGCTTCGGGTTTACAGCCAGGAAGTTAGCTGTCGTTGCCTACAAAGCAGAAG
>CALFEW010000249.1 GCA_937958365.1 uncultured Chloroflexota bacterium
TCTGCCGCGTAATGCCGAATCAGAGCGAGGCTGTCGGCTTCACTCAGTTCCGGCAGTGTGAGAAAAAGCGAACCGGCGTGGTCGGCCGGCGGTGTGCGTGAGGTGAGCAGAAAGCGGCTGGGTTGGGCCAGCGTCAGCAATTCGGCCAACATGTAGGCGGTGTCGGCGGGCAGTTCCAGGTTGTCTATGATGATGAGGTGCGCCTGGTTTTTGAGCAGCGGGCGCAGGCTGCGCAGCACATCCTCATGCGCCGCGCTGCGCGGCAGAGCGGGCAGCAATTCTTGCCTCAGTTGGCCGACCAGCCGCTGAAACGTTTGCTCTGGGGTCAGTGGCAGGCGCGGTTGGTTCTGGTTGTTGAGTTTCAGCCAGACAACTTCGTCGTAATAAAGATAGTGGATGGCGCGGCGCGCCGTGTGGTTCGCCAGCGACGTTTTGCCGATGCCGCCGATGCCGACGAGGGTGATGACCCAGGGGGAAACGGCCGTTGTCAGCAGCGCCAGCAATCTATCCGACAAACCATCCACGCCAAACAGCCGCGTGTAACTTTGCGCCTCCAATTGGGCGCTCTGCTGCGCCATCAACGCTGCCCGCGCCTGGTTTTCCATGTCGAGCAGAATTTCCGCCAGCCATTGCAGCGCATCCTGCTGCTTATGTTTTACCTGATCCTGGCTCAAGCCCAGCAGCGTACTCACCCGCACAATCGTTTCCCGATCGTGAAACCGCTTTTTGAGAATCTGCGCCGCCTGGGGCTGCTGCTGTTCCAGATGTTTCAGGCCAGCCAACAGCACTGCGTTGGTGGCCAGACGCCGGGCGGCGGGCGTTTGCAAACCCAGTTGGCGCTGCTGCCCCTGTACCAACAGCAGGTAAGCCAGCAGGTGTTCAGACTTATCATCGGTTGCATGCCAATGCTTGAGCGCGGCGTGAACGTCCTTTTTCAGCGGCGATAGGGTCAGGTCGTTTGAGAGATTCATAGGTTGTTTCCCGGTAATCCGTGTTGTGTTGTCGAACGATTTGTTCCTCTAGCTCTCGCTCCAAACTCTAAACTCAGTGATGATTGCTCCATTTTGCCTGATTTGGCCCGTTTTCGCACTTTTTTGCTCTTTTTGGCTCTTTCTCGCCGAAAGCCGCCAAACCGCCGTGCCAATCTGTTGTATGCTCCAATTGTGGCAGGATTTGGGAATAAAATGGGGCGAGCGGACTGTGATTCGCTCGCCCCATTTCTCATAGTGGAAGGTATTTTTGGACGGATATTGTTACATTTTGTGCGCGAATGGATTTGCCGAAGAGGCTGTACAAGAGGCCAGGGTGATTTTATGCGGTATAGGATTGCCCCTGGTTTTTCTGGGTTTGATGGCGGGCTGGATTCGCGGCGCAGCGGGAGAGCGTGTCGCCGCAGAGGTGTTGATTTCGCAGGTGACAGGTGAAGATGGGGAACGGCCGTTGCCCGGTGGGCTGTTATTGGCAGGCGGCGGCGAATGCGGCCAACATCTGCTGGCCGATCCCCGCGTCCACCTGCTTGTCCAGCAGATGCTGGCGGCAGAGCGTCCGGTTGGCTTGCTGCGCCCGGTTTGTTACCCGCTTTTTGATTTGCTGGCTAAACGGTCGGGCGGTTCGCCGAACCTTTTGCAAGAGTCACAGGCGACAGCCGATTTTGCCAACACATTCGCGCAGCGCTTCTCGGAAACCGGATTAATGGGGGGCATTGAAGCGACGGCCGTTGCCTGAGCAACGGCCGTTGCTCAGCTACTGCCAATTGGCGGCATATGAGGAATGCGTTGGCCGACAGGATACCCCCCATTTCGACTGGATACGACAACGGCCGCGCCCAGCGGCGGCTGATAAACGGCCAGCCATGCCTGGGATGGAGCCAACTGCTGGCAAACGGCCACCAACAACCAGTGTGGAATACGGCCGCTGAGGACCACGCCTTTATCCGCAGGTAGGGGCGGCAGCGGAATCTGTTCTGGTTCATCAATATCCAGGTATTGCGATCCGGTGTTCATTTCCAATAGAAAATACTCGCCTTGCGGGATGACCTGGGTATGCCAATCGGCTTCTTTGGCGCCGCTGGTTTGCCGGGGCAACGCTGGCGGCGTGACCCAGCCCAATTTGGCGTCGAACATCATAAAGAGGTGGGGGTGAGTGGCCAGCGCCAACGCAGCATAGACCCAGTTTGCGGAACGGCCGTACACAGCGACGGGTTGACTGGCCGGTATCTGGTCCAGCAAAAAAGGCAAATCTTCGGGTTGCCAGTGGCGCTCCTGATTCCCCTGCTTTCCGGCCAACAGCGGCAAGTCAATAAAGTGTACGTCGGCGGGAAGCTGCCTTTTATGAATGGTAGACAGACCACGCTCCGGGAAAAGCATAAGCGCGGAGAGATGGTCAATCACCTCTTCAAATACCGGGCCATGAATTTCTTTCCCGCGATGCAGCGCCGAGAGTGTACGCACCGCTGCCTGCTGGCCGGATGCTTGCAGCCGTTCTGCTTCCTGCAAATCTGAACGGAAAACCGCCAGGATGGGAACCTGATTGCGCGCCATCATCGTCTGCCAGGTTTGCCGGTCTTGCTCGAAGGCGGCCGGGTCATCCGGCCGGTCGCCGATGAGCAGAATGGCGTGGGTGCAATGGGCGAAGATTTGCTCTTGTTCTGGCGTTGGTCGGCCGCCGACGTCAACCAGCAGCGGCAGAGGCGGGTTTTGCAAGTAGCCGATGACTTGCCGGGTAAATTCGGGCGTAAATGCCCCTCTGACGCGAATGGCCCGCACCAGGTCTTGCGGGGCCTGGTAGGCCCAATCACCTTCGCCATCGGGACAGGCGCGCAGGACATAATGGCTGATGCGGGCTTCACGCAGCGCCCTGGTCAGGCTGTAAATCAGCACGGATTTACCAGAGTGCGGTGGGCCGCCGATCAGGATGGTTGGAAACTCAGGATTCATCATTGACACGTCCTTTAGAAACAATATAAACTGACGCTATTCTTACTAATCGCAGACAACCAGTTTTAATAATCACATGGATTTTATACGGCAGACAACACTGGTGGCAACCATTGGCGGACAACCGCAGGTGGTGACGTTTGCCTTGGATGAGCTGCTGTCGCGGGGTGTGAAGATAACCCAACTGCTTCTGATCCATTTTGCCTCTGAGTCGCCTCGTTTGCAGCAGGCAATACAAAAGGTCGTGGCCGAAATTGAGGGGCCGCGCTACGCAGATCGGTCGCTGCGCCTCACGCTTTTCCCTGTGGCTACAGATGCCGGTTCCCTGCCTGACATTCGGGATGAAGCGGATGCGCATCTGGCCTGGGAGGCCATCAACCAACTCATTATTGATTTGAAAGAAGCCAGACATACGCTGCATGTATGTATCAGCGGCGGTCGGCGCATATTGGGCTTGATGACGATTTCGGTAGCCATGCTGCATTTTGGCCATCAGGATGTGCTGTGGCACATGTATACGCCGGATGAGTGGCTGCCGCATTGCCGGGATGGGGCGATGATGCATTTGCCACCGCAAAGTGGTTTTAAGCTGATTCAGGTGCCGATGATGCCCTGGGGGAGTTATTTCCCGGCTTTGCGCCAACTGACGCGGCCGGTATTAAATGAGCCGGATGTGCTGGCGGCCCCACGCCGGGTTTTGGATTATGCGGAGGAGGCGAGGAAAACGGCCGTGATGAAGCGTCTGACGGAGCGGCAGAGGGAGGTGCTGCAGGCGTTTGCCGAGGGGTTGATGCCACAGCAGGTGGCCGACAGATTGTTCATTACGGTGAAGACGGTGGACAGTCATAAGACGGTGATTCTGGCGGAGTGTCGCAATGCCTGGAACTTGCCAGAGGAGACTTGGCTGGATTACCGGTTTCTGGGGGAGAAGTTTGAGGGGTTTCGGCAAACTGACTGAGTGAGATGTGGGTAGGGAAACGGCCGTTGGGGGGTGGGGAGATCAGAGGAAGGTCTGAAAAAGATTCTGAAGAAACTCCGAAGAATAAAACTTGAGGTATCACCACAGTAAACCGTGGCTGAACGTTAAAAACGGCAAAATTGGCAAAAA
>CALFEW010000250.1 GCA_937958365.1 uncultured Chloroflexota bacterium
CAGCCATGGTCCAACACGGCCGCAGCGTCCAACGCGCCGTCGGGCTGCCAAGAGCCTTGCATCACCTGTGGACCGGGTATCACCAGTTCGCCAATCTGACCGACGGGCACATCTTCGCCGGTGAGAAAGCTGATGATTTTGGCGTCAGTATTGGGCAGCGGCACGCCAATCGAACCGGGTTTGCGCAGGCCATACAGCGGATTGGCGTGGGTGACGGGGGACGCTTCGGTGAGGCCATATCCTTCGACGAGACGGCCGTGACTCAACTTTTCAAACGCCTCCTGCACCTCTATCGGCAAAGGGGCCGCGCCGCTGATACACGCCTTGACGCTGGAAAGGCCATAACTGCGCACGTCGGGCATCTGGTTGATTGCCATGTACATCGAAGGCACGCCAGGAAACATGGTGACTTTGTGGTCACGGATATGCTCTAAAACCTGCGTGGTATCGAAGACGGGCAGCAGCACCAGGGTAGCGGCCACGGCAATCGGCACGCTCATGGCGCTGATAAGGCCATAGCTGTGCAGCAGCGGCACCACGGAGAGGAAAACTTCTTGCCCATACTTCAGGTCGGGAACCCAGTGGCGGGTTTGCAGGGTGTTGGCGACCAGGTTGTAATGGGAGAGGGCGACGCCTTTGGACAGACCGGTGGTGCCGCTGGTGTAAAGAATGACGGCCAGGTCTTTGGGCTGCACTTCGATGCCCAGCGGCGTCACCGGAGCGTCCTGGCGCACGGTAAACATGCGCTGGCCGACTTCACGGGCGGCCGCTTTATGGCGCTCTTCGTCGTCGGCGATGCCGAAGCGTTCGATGAGTTTTTGGTAAACCGCGTGGGAAACGGCCGTGCGCAAATCGGCAAAAATAAACTCTTGCAGGCCGGTCATTTGCTTAATCGCCTGGGCTAACTGGCTGAAGCTGTGGACCGTCACCAGGACTTTGGGCTGCGTTTCCCGCACCTGCCGGATGATGGTCGTGGTGTCGGCTTCGGCGTTGGGCAGCACGACCACACCGCCGGCGCGCAGCACACCGTAAAACGCCACCACCATCTGCGGCATGTTGGGCAAGATGATCATCACCCGGTCGCCAGGGCGCACGCCCAGCCCATGAAAGACGTGGCTCATCTGGTTGACCTGCTCATTTAGCTCTTTGTAGGAGAGGGTGGAACCGTAGAAGCTGATGGCCGTGCGGCGGGGCAGCCAATCGGCGGCGCTTTCCAGGAAATCGGGCAACGGCCGTTTGGGAATGGGGATGGAGGGGGGCGTGCCGGGACTGTAGCTTTTCAGCCAGACACGGCCGTGCAGTGGGTTATCCTGGCTGATGGCGTCACGCCAGGAACGCTGCCGCCCTTCGGCGAAACGCTCGATGGCGCGGGTGACGGCCTCGTGGCGCTCTAGTTGCACCTTGTGTTTGGCCGACCCCACATCAATGACCTCGGCGTTCGGAATCATCTTGCCCACGTCTTCAAAGACGCGGCGGGGGAAATAATTGTCGCGCTCGCCGGTGATGATCAGCGTGGGCGTGGTGATGTTACGCATCAGCGACCAACCCTGCCAGCGGCGCATATTATTGGCCATCATGTTTTTGATGACGTGGATTTCGGCGTCGAAGCGGGTGCGATATTTCCAGAACGGCCGTAACCAGTTCAGCGGCAGCTTTAGTAGCCATTTGGCAAACCAGGGCAGCGGGTACTCCCCGGCGGTGGCAATGAGGACCAATTTGTCCAATTGCTCCGGGTGAGCGTTGGCGTATTCGACGGCAATCGAGCCGCCAAACGAATGGGCGACCAGGGTAAATTGAGACGGGAGATTCAGCTTTTGGGTGATGGCGAACAGATCGGCCACCAGTTCGTCCATGGTGTAGCGGGTATATGGCGCGTCGCTCTGGCCGTGCCCGCGCAAATCCGGGGCAATGACGCGGTAATTGTGGCTGGCAAAATAATTGATCTGGAATTCCCAGGATTCCAGCACGCCAGCATACCCGTGCAAAAAGAGGATGGTGCGCTCAGCCCCTTCCGGCCACAAGTCCAATACACTCAATTCTGCGTCGGCGACGCCAGGGATAGGGACCTTACGTCGGTAAAGGTCGTAGTCGAAGAGTATGTCGCGCCGTTTGACGCCGAGGAGTTTCTTTTTCATGAGCGCACCTGAGTCTTGTAACGTGCAATGTATCGAGTGCGGGAATTATAAAGTGCCTCAGTCTAAAAGAAAAGAGCATGGCGGAGAGATAAAAAACCTGGCAGGTTTCAGAAGACCTGCCAGGTTTGGGGTTGCGATCAGGGGGTATGAACGGCCGTTTCTGGTATCCGTGTTCAGTGGTCAGTGTTCAGTGCGCGTTTTCCACAAGCAACGACAACTGAATACTGATTACGTCCACTAGGCAACTGCCTCTTCTCGGCGCCACTCATGGCGCACAACCATGCGGAAAATGTCGGATTCGGTAATGACGCCGACCAGCTTGCCATATTGATCCGTCACCGGCAGGCCACTGATGCGATAATCGAGCATTATTCTGGCGGCTTCACCAATGGTCGCATCTTCCCGCACTGTCACCGGGTCTCTGGTCATAATTTCTTCAATCAGCAAGTGCGAAAGCAAATAGTTTAGTTCCCAAACGCTTAACGATGTGGCTTGCGACGGCTCCGCCCCACGCACATCGCCCTGGGTAACAATGCCTACCAGACGATTGTTGCTATCCACCACCGGCAGGCGACGGATATTTTTTTTGGTCATCAATTCATGCGCATGGGGCAAATTTGTTTGCGGGCTAACACTAATAACATTTGCCGTCATCCAATCACGTACCAATTCTTGTTTCATCAGGCTCCTCCACTAAGAAAAATATCTTTGTGAATACATTTTAGTCGAGAATTTTGTCAGGTTCACAGTAACAAATGTCATCTATTGGGCATGATCTCGACTATGCAGCGTATGTAAAATCAGGTGGAGAGATAAGCCAGCAATTCGCGTAAGCCAATCAACGTTTTGGCGTCTTCGATCTCGTGGTTCGCCAGCATCAGCGGCAGGGCGGTAAGGGGGATTTTGACCGGCTCTATGCGCTCGTCGAATTCGGGGGAAACGGCCGTTTCCGCCAAATCAAACGCCAGAAAAATGCTCATCCGCTCGTCGGTAAACCCGGCCGACGAAAAATAAGAGGCCGCCAGGGTCAGTTTACCAGCCGTATAGCCGATCTCCTCCTCCAATTCCCGGCGCGCCCGATACTCAGGCGGCTCGTCCCCTTCCAGGCGGCCGGCCGGCAGTTCCAACATCTCGCGGCCCACGGCAATGCGAAACTGGCGAATCAAAATCACGCAGTCATCCAACACCGGAACCACCGCCACGCCGCCATGATGCACAACCACTTCACGCCCGGCCAACTGCCCATCATCCAGACGCACCTGTCCCTTCACCACCGAAAAGATCGCACCTTTGTGGATCGTTTCCCGGTCAACCCATGTTTCCATCGTTGGCTCCATCGGAATTAACGCAGAGAAGCAGAGAAAATCTCTGCTTCTTTGCTTCTCTGTGTTCAATTTCCCTACAAGGGGATTGCTTAGCTCTGGCGAATTTTAATATCGCTCACAAAGGAGGTGGTTTCCAGCCGGATTTTGCGGTCGGCCATTTTGTAGTTCGGCGTTTCCAGATTCACCGGTCCCAGAAAGCTCTCTTCTTTGTTGCCTAACACGTCTACTTCGCTGACAAAGGAGGTGGCCGATACAGACACGCCCACATCTTTGGGGACGCGCACGTCTATATCGCTGACAAAACCCAATGCGCGAATGCGTGTTTCACCGTAAGGAATGTCGGCCTGCGTCATGTCAAAGTCGGCGTCGGCGATGAAATACCAGAATTCTTCGTCGGTTACGGTCCAGACGCCGCTGCGTTCCACTTCACCCAGGAATTTTTGGGTAACGGCCGTACCCGGTTCAATCATCCGCGGGCGCAAAATGAAAAACAGGCCCAACAGGATGAAGGCCATCGGCCAGCACAAAACACCCAGGTCAATATTCAGCAGGTTGCCCAGCAGCAGCACAACCCCCAATACCACAATCACCACACCCAACGTAAATTGTCCCTGATTTCGCATCTGTCTGTCCCTCACTTATCAAAGCCTGACAGGTTTCGCAAACCCTGTCAGGCCCACAAGATTTGTCATCGGGCTATACGCAATTCCCAGACAGACGTTGCACACCTAACCTGGGCAAGCCAGAACTAAAAAGAGGTTATCAAAAATTACACGGCTTTCACAGATTGAAGATAAAAA
>CALFEW010000251.1 GCA_937958365.1 uncultured Chloroflexota bacterium
AACGCATCTCTATCTGGGGTATGCCCTGCTGGCTCAGGGAGACAAGGCGGGGGCCAGGGCCGCCTGGCGGCAAGCCCTGGTGATCAAACCCGACCAGGCGCAGGCTCTGCAAGCTCTCAGCGCCCTGGATACGTCTGACGACGTTGACGAAATTGGTCAGTGAAACCGTTACATCTCCAGGCCATCGTGACGCCAGAACGCCGTGTGATCAGCGCGGCCGTAATATTTGGGATAACGGCTGCGCGCCGATTTTCGTTTGATGCGGCCCAGACCGCCCTGGCGGTTGCGGTACACGGTTAAAATGACAGGCATGTCACGGCTCAAGACGACGACAGTTCCTTCTAGCCGTTCGCTTTGCCGGCGCTGGGTGCTGGGAATGTCGCATTTGCCCAGGTGGAAAAACACAGCTCCGGCCCGGTGCAATTTTTGCCCGAACTCCAGGACAAAATAGACATCTCCCAGGGAAATGTTGCGCTGCGCCATGCGTTGCTCTGCGTGATGGGTCAGAACGTACTGCCGGAAATCAGTTGGTCCAAACATGATCACCTCCGTATGGCGAAGGGTTGTTAAAACATGCTTCTTCTCTCTAGTTTATAATCATACGCACGGCCGTTTAATTGACAATAACTCATCTGGAGTAAGCTATTTACCGGCGTATAGTCCATTTGTACTATTTACGTAGAAATTCCCCCTAAAGTCGCCGGTCGCCCTCATTTTCCGCTTAATTTCGCCCATAAAACAGCCGCACGCGCTCCATCAACTGCTCGTCGGCCTGACCGCGAAACGTGTGGGGCACGGCCTCATAAAAGAAGCATTCCACCGGTTGGCCGATGGCTTCCAGGCGGGCGCATAAATCTTCTGACCAGCTTACGGGAACCGTCTCGTCGGCGTAGCTGTGATGGATGGCAACGGCCGTGTTCAGGCGTTCCAGGTAGTTGATGGGCGAGATCGCCGCCAGCGTTTCCGGCGCGGCAGCCAGTTCAAACTCACCGGTACGGCCGTTCGTCCACTGCCTGATCTGCTCGTAATTTTGCCGCTCGTCGCCGCTCATGGAACCGTAGAGAACGGCCGTTTTGATATAACCCGCATGGTTGACGGTGATCACCCGCAGGGCCACGCCGCCGCCCATGCTGTGCCCCCACAGGTGAATGGCGTCGGCGTCCGCCCGCCGCAGCACGCCCAGCGGGTCCTGGCTCTGCTCGCGGATAATGGCGATCAGGTTCAGCACGTCAATGGCATAGCCGGTGCGGAACGGGTCCGGGCCACTGTCTGAGGGCGGATAATTCCGAAAATTCGGGTGAATGACGAAGTAACCGGCGCGGGCCAGATCGTCGGCGTAGCGGCGGGTGTAGGCGATGGTTTCATACGCGGCCGGGTCCACGTAGCCATGCAGCATCACCACCACCGGGAATGGGCCACCCTCATTGGGCACGTTCATGTAGCCGTAAATGGTCAGCCCGTCGCTGGGATAGGTGATGAGGTAGCGGGCAAATGCCTCATTTTGCTCCAGGGTGTCCACAATTTCCAGCAGACCGCCGCCATACGGCCGTTGCGCCAAAGCGTCAATCGTCAAATCGGCATAGGGATCAGGGGTGGTTGTCGGGCTGGCAGTCGGGGAAAGGGACGGCCGTTGGGTTGCCAGAGGTGGCGCTGCTGTGGGTGGTGCGGACGACGGAACAGGAGACGGAACGGCCGTCGCTTCTGCTAAAGTGGACAGGCCGGCCGTGACGAATGGTGTGGGGGAAACGGCCGTTTGCCCAGCTATTTGCCCATCCATCTGCCCATCCATCTGCCCACATCCCGCCAGGCATACCAGACTCAAACTCACCAACAACCAGTATCGCCAGATTTTTTGCATAAACCATACTCCAAATGCAAAGAAGCGCCGCCTTGTAAGGGGCGGCGCTTCTTAATGTCAGGTACACATGTCAGGAGGGGAGCATGTGACCCAATTTTTCGGGCAATGCAGTACGAGGGAAAGGGGAGTCATTACCCTTAATTTGATCAGCGTTCCAGTCGCGTTTCTCGTGCCAGTTTGGGGGGAGGAGTTTTTCCCTCGTACTTCACCAATCAAATCTGCCTGAAGGATACCGCCATTTCGTTAACGAGGCATAAGATCAGGCCGGTTTTAGCCTGTTACTCAGAATTTTCTCAGCAACAAACCACCGGACCTGATCTTTGCGTTTTACTGTACGGCCGTTTATTTACACCCCACACCGGGCTGAAAATTAACCAGATCAATGCTGGCCTTCAGCAGGTCCGCTTCTCGTTCAAATTCAAAGCCCAGATTTTGGCTGACGCGCCGCATTCCTCTGTTTTCCGGCAGCATATAGGCCACCACAGTCTCAATGCCCTCCTCTTTGCCGATGATCAGCAGGTGGTGCAAAAGCTGCGTGCCAATGCCAATGCTCTGGTAAGCGTCGCTAACCAGAATCGCGTACTCGGCCTGGTTGTGGCCGTAAGTGCGCGTCAACCGGCCGGCAGCGACGATCTCTTGTTCGCCGGCTTCGTTCTTGTGCGTGACTACCAGAGCAATCGTACGGTCGTAATCCACAAAGCAAATGCGGGTCAGACGCTCGTGTTCCACACGCTGGTCCAGATTGAAGGAGCGGAAATAACGCAGGTAGACGCTTTTTTCGGATAAGGTGCGGTGGAACTGCACCATCAGCGGTTCGTCTTCGGGGCGGATGGGACGGTAGGTGAATTCTTCATTGTTTTTGGCCGGGCAGGTGAGGATGTGGTGGTCGGGATACGGCCGTATCGCCAATCGTGGCAAATCCTCTTCTTTCACCTCCACGTCATACAACACCACCCGCGCATCCAGAGCAATCAAATGGTCAGACGAAGCAAACAGCGGATTGATGTCAATCTCTCTGATCCAGCGCTGGTCCACCACCAACTGGCTGAAGCGCACCATCAAATCCTCTAACCCGGCCAAATCCACCGGGTCGCGGCCGCGAATGCCTTTCAACGCTTCGTAAATCTTCGTCCGTTCCATCATGCGGCGCGCCAGCGTGGTGTTCAGCGGCGGCAGCCCCAACGCACGATCCTTAAAGACTTCCACCAGCGTGCCGCCGGTGCCAAACAGCAGCACCGGGCCAAACTGCGGGTCTGGGCTGCTGCCCAAGATCAATTCGTAACCTTCGTTCAGCTTCAACATCGGCTGAACCGTCACGCCCTTAAAATCGTTGGCGCTGAACTTTTGCGTCACGGAGCGTTCCATGGATTCGTAGGCGTACCGCACTTCATCGGCCGTCACCAGGTCCAGGCGCACCCCGCCCACGTCCGTTTTGTGTGTGATGGTTTCTGAATTAAGTTTGATGACAACCGGGTAACCCATCTCCTCAGCCACAGCCACCGCTTCGGCGGCGCTGTTTGCCAGTCGTGTGGGCACTGTCGGAATGTCATACGCCGCCAGAATTTGCTTCGATTCGTATTCCGTCAAAATCGTTCGGCCGCTGGCGCGCACATGGTCCACCATTTCACCCACCAGGAAGCGCTTGTAGGCTTCTTCGTCCATGCCGGAAGGCAAGGAAGGCGTTTCATACAGGCTTTGCAGGCGACGGTTGTAGCGCCACATGTAGTTGAAGATGCGCGCGGCCGTGTCAGGATGGTCAAACGTCGGGATGTTGGCCCGGTTCAAAATTGCCTGGCCGGTGGCAACGTCCGCGCCGCCCATCCAACTGGTCAGAATCGGCTTGCCAAAGGGATAACCGGCCGGCCGTGAATATTTGTCTTTGATGTATTCGGCCGTTTGCGTGGCGTCGGTCATGGCCTGTGGGGTCAAAATGACCAGCAGGCCGTCGCTCTGCGGGTCATTGGCGATGATTTCGATGGCCTTGCCGTACCGTTCCGGGCCGGCGTCGCCCAGAATGTCTATGGGGTTGCCGTGGCTCCAGGCCGCCGGCAAGATTTCATTCAGTTTGGTCATCGTCTCGTCGGAGACGGCGGCCAATTCGCCGCCGCCGGTGATCAGGGCGTCGGTTGCCAGCACGCCGGGGCCGCCGGCGTTGGTGACGATGGTCATGCGTGGGCCGAGGGCGCGGGGCTGTTTAGCCAGCACTTCGGCCATGTTAAACAGGTCGTCAATGGATTCCACGCGCAGCACGCCGCAGCGGCGGAAAGCGGCGGCCAATACTTCGTCGCTGCCGGTCAGCGAGCCGGTGTGGGAGGCGGCAGCCTGGGCGGCCGCTGCGGTACGTCCCGGTTTGATGACGATGATCGGCTTGGTGAGGGCCACCTCCCGCGCCGCCGAAAGGAAGGAGCGGGCGTTGCCGATGGTTTCCATGTACATGACGATGCTCTTGGTGCGCGAATCGTCGCCCAGGTAGGAGATGAGATCGCCCCAATCTACGTCGAGCATGGAACCAATGGAGATGAAAGCGCTGAAACCGACGTTTTCCCGGAAGCTCCAATCGAGAACGGCCGTACACAAAGCCCCACTCTGGCTGATAAACCCCACCGAACCGGGGTTCGCCATCGCACTGGCGAAGGTGGCGTTCAGGCCGGTGATCGGATTCATCACGCCCAGGCAGTTCGGGCCAAAAATACGCATGTTGCCCCGGCGGGCTTCGGC
>CALFEW010000252.1 GCA_937958365.1 uncultured Chloroflexota bacterium
AAACAGATGCCCCCTAACCCCCGGCGGATCTCAGAAGCGCTGCCGGGTCTGGCTCGTTTCATTGAGCAGGCAAACGTTATGCAAGAACCTAATTCCGGTGATTACCATCTGGCGGTTGAAGATTTTCGCCAGGCCAGACGGCAGGCCGCCATGCAGCAAGTCCTGGCGCGCTTGCGTGGCGAGTCTGTGGACCTGTTGTCGTACGACGACGTGCGCAAAAGACTCAAGATGACCGGCCTTGCCGAGCAGGGCATTCAGGAAATTCCCCTGGAAGCGATTGTGGGCAGTGTCGGGCGGTCCGGCGATTACACGCGCAATTTTTTGCCCATCAAAGACAGCGACGAAGCGCGTTGGGCCAAAGTCAAGGCCGCTTTTGTATCTTCGACCGGCGTGCCGCCCATCTCCGTCTACAAAATTGGCGACGCCTATTTTGTGCGCGATGGCAACCATCGGGTGTCGGTGGCCCGCCAATTGGGCAATAAAACCATAGACGCCTACGTGACCGAAGTGCGCACCCGCGTCTCGCTCAACCCGGAAGATGACCCGGCAGAGATCATTTTGAAAGAGCGCTATGCCAATTTCCTGGAAAAAACCAACCTGGATGACATTCGCCCTGGCGCAGATTTGAAGATGACCTGGCCGGGTTTTTACAGCCTGCTGTTGGAACATATTGACGCCCACCGTTATTTTCTTGGTCTGGATTGGCAGCGAGACGTGTCCTATGCCGAAGCGGTGGGCAACTGGTATGACGAAGTGTACCTGCCGGTGGTCGCTTTGTTGTATGAACGCGGTTTGTTTAAGGATTTTCCGGGGCGCACGGAGGCGGATTTGTACGCCTTGCTGGCCGATTATCGCCGGGAATTGGAACAGCAGTTGGGGTGGGGACTGGATGCGCAAACGGCCGTTACCAGTCTCGTCGGCAGCAAAAGCCCCAAACCGGAAAACGTCCTCAGCCGCGTGGCCGGACGCATTATCGGTTCAGTCATCCCCAATGAATTGGAAGCAGGGCCAAGACCGGGCATCTGGCGCGAAGAGCGCCTGGAACCGCTGGTTCCCAGCGCCATTTTTAACGACATCCTGGTGGCTGTGGATGGCGACGTTGACCATTGGCAGGCGTTGGACCATGCCCTGACGTTGGCTGTTCACAATAACGGCCGTCTGCTTGGCGTCATGGTGGCCCGGCCCGATACTGAGCTAACGGCCGACGAACAGAGCCAACAGGCGGCGCGCATCCAACAGGTGGAAGCCGAATTTTACCGCCGCTGCGCCGCGCATCAGGTGCGCTGCGAATTTGCCGTGGATTGGGGCCAGGTTTCTACTGCCCTGTTGCGGCGTTCCATTTGGGCCGATCTGGTTATCTTTGGCATGAGCCATCCGCCGGGCGAAACCCCCGCCGGACGGCTGCGCTCCGGCCTGACGCGGCTGCTCCAGCGCTGCTCGCGCCCCATCCTGGCCGTGCCCGTGGAAGCCAACAGCCAGATGGACCGGATGTTGCTGGCGTATGATGGCAGCCCGAAGGCCAGGGAAGCGTTGTTTATTGCCACGTATCGGGCAGCGCGTTATGGCTTCTCGCTGGTGGTCGTGGTGCTGCTCAACGAGCGCGTGGCGGCCGACACGGCCGATGAAGCTCGCCAATACCTGGCCGACCATGGGGTGGAGGCGGAATTTGTGGTGCAATATGGCGATAATGTGGGCGATGTGCTGCTGGAAACGGCCGTTACCCACCAATCTAACTTACTCATCATGGGTGGATTTGGCCGCCAGCCGTTTTGGCGTATCATGTTAGGCAGCCTGGTAGATCGGATGCTGCGGGAATTCCCCGAACCCATCCTGATCAGCCGTTGAGGTTTATTATCTGAGAGAATGGGACGTGGAAAAACGCGGATACATCTGCTTTTCGCGGATAGTCTCCCAAGAATCGGCGTTCATCCGCCGCATCGGCGAAAATCCGCGCCCCATTCGGAGCATTCGCATTGAGTAATCCATTTACAAGCTTTTTGCGACAGTGGAACCGCCGCCCGGATTTGGACGAATTTGTCCGGCATTGGGATGTGTTGGAGCGGGTGATGGTGGACGTGCATCGCCGGAAGATGGCCCCGGCCGAAGCGCAGCCGGAGTTTGTGCGGGTTTGGGGCTGGCTGGGGCAAAATTATGGCGATTGGCGGGAGGTGTTACGGCCGTTTTGGCAGCAAACCAAAGCTGGCGGCGTGCCCACCCAGACCGACCCGTTTCAACTGATCATCAACATCCCCAATCCGCAAGCTATTGTAGACAATTGGCGAGCCATGCAGCATTTGCCGGCGGCCAGAGAAGCTCTGAATCATTATATTTTAAGTCAGGTGGAGGCATAAAATGAAGAAACTGAAAGTTCCGACGACATTTATTTTGGGGTTGACGTTTAGTTTTCTGGCGGTGGTGATTGCCTGGTATTGGTACAAAAGCACTTCGGCCGAGGATGGGGCGCTGGATTTGTTAGACCGGATGGCCGAAACAGAAATGCGCTTCCGCCAGGCTCAGGCCGCGACGAGCCATGAAGAAGTGATACCTGCCCGCTATATCAGCCTGGAAAGAAATGGCACAGTCCACGTGCAAACGGCCGTCTCCCCCGACGATTTAGAGCGCGTCAAAGGCATTGGCCCGGTGTTTGCCGCCCGGCTGCAAGCCGCTGGCATCCATACTCTGGAACAATTATTGCGGCAAAACCCCGCTCAACTGGCCGTTATTATGGACGTCTACGAATGGCGCGCCGAAGCGATTTTGGCCGAAGCCAGACGGCTGGTTTAGGTCGGCAAATCTAACCGTTCAGGCAATTGAGACCGGGTCATAGGACTCGTAGTTGGTATTCCGTATTCGGTATTCCGTAGGGCACTACATCTGGCGAATGCCATCGGAATACCGAATACGGAATACGGTATACGGTATACGGACTTCGGAATACAGATACTAAAGACTGATCCAGTCTCCCGTCTTACGCCACACCTACCGGGTTTGTAAACGGCCGTCTTCCACCCACCACACCTCCTCAGCAAAGCGCTCAATAAAATAGCGATCATGCACCACGGCCAGCACTGCGCCTTGAAACTGTGCCAGCGCCTCCTCAAAACTGGTGCGCGAAGGAATGTCCAGGTGGTTGATGGGTTCGTCCAGGAGCAGAAAGTTGCAACCCTGGGCTATCAGGCAGGCCAGCGCCAGCCGGGAACGCTCGCCAAAACTCAACAGGGCAATCGGCCGTAACGGATCATCCCCACTAAACAGAAAGTGATGCAAAAAGGTACGCGCCTCGGTCTGGTTCATTTTGGCCAGGCCCAGGATTGTCTCCAGCGGCGTCTTAGCGGGGTCCAGCAGTTCTTGCTCCTGGCTCATGTAACCCAGATGCACGCTGCCGCCTAAGCGCACCCGCCCGGCCAGTGGCGGAAGCTGCCCGGCGATGGTGCGCAGCAGCGTGGTTTTGCCGCAGCCATTTTCACCTGTCAGGGCCACGCGCTGCCCGGAGCGGACGAAGAGGTTGACGTTGTGGATGAGGGGGGAACGGCCGTTATACCCCACCGTTAGATTCTCCATTGCCAATACATCACGCCCCAGGTGCGCCGTGTGGTCGAAATCCAGCTTCATTTGCCAGCTTCGCGTCGGCTTCTCCACCCGCTCATCCGATTCCAAGTACCGCTCCAGTTTGGTCTCGCGGGCTTTGGCCTTGCGCGCTACTTTTTTGGCAATGCTTTGCTGGTAATCCTTGAACCCCTTCTGTTTCATCACGCCGCCGCCAATGCGGATTGAACTGGCCTGCCGTTCCGTGTAGGCGGCTTGCGCTTTGGCGCGGGCGGCGTCTTGTTTCAAGCGGCGGGTTTCAGCCATCTGATCCTTGTAAGCTGCCCACTGCTTCTCTTGTTCGTGCAGCACATGCGCCAGATAGTCGCTATAGTTGCCCTGATATTCGCGCAGCTTGCGGGTTTTGGGGTCCAAATCCAACACACGGTTTACCGTGCGGTCCAGAAACGTCCGGTCATGCGAGACGATAAGCGCCGCGCCGGAAAAATCGGCCAGCCACGCTTCCAGCCATTCCAACATGCCGATGTCCAGGTGGTTGGTTGGTTCGTCCAGCAGCAAAAGCTGGGGGTCGCTCAGCAGCACCAGGGCCAGGGCCAGCCGCGTCTTCTGCCCGCCGCTGAGATGGCTGACAGGCTGGTCCGGCTCCACATGATCCAGGTCGAAGGCAGCCAGGATGGGTTGGGTGCGGTTGACGTCGCTGGCGGTCAGGCGGTTGAGCGTCTGGTCGTAGGCCTGCTGGAGGTCCACCCGGTCTGGCTGGTTGACGAGCGCCTGGGCCAGTCGCGCCAGTTCGGTTTCCAGGAGGGTGGGGTCGCCAACGGCCGTGTTCAACAAGTCACCCACCGTCTGGCCCGGCGTCACCGGCAGACCTTGCGGCAGGTAGCCCACACGTAAATGGGTCGGCGTCAGGCTGACGTGGCCGCTGTCCGGCTTGTTTTCGCCGGTCAGGATGCGCAATAGTGTGGTTTTGCCGCAGCCGTTTGGCCCGATCAGCCCCACGCGCTCGCCGGCATTGATGGAAAATGATACGTCTTGGAAAATAGATTGCAGCCCGAAGGCTTTAGAAAGTTGGTGTGCGGTAAGCATGAGTTCGCCTCCCAATGCGAAGCGTCGGTCGCAAGCTGCTTGCGCGACGCCCATCGCCTATAGCTGCGTGCGCAGCCGACAGTCCAATAGGGGGAGTACTGTGTTGAGGGAACTCAGCGAATCATTATTCTACCTGGTAGGGACTTCCTTTCCGTAAGATTAATTTTTACCAACAGGGCATAAATTAACCGAAATTTCGGCGCGTGTCAAATGTTTGGAACGGGCCGGGCGCTGACAAATACGGCAACGCCTGGGTTCAACGGGTCGGCGTGATGGTGACGACCACTTCTCTTATGGGGCATAGAGCGGTTGACAATCTGGCAGCCCGCAGCGACCAGGGCGGCTGCCATCTGGTCCAGGTCAACGTCGAAAAATGGTCGGTCTGTGGGAGTTCGCAGGGCGTGGCGATGCCGGTTTCCTGGACGATGAGGTTGATGGCCTGGGGCGCTTCTGGTTCACGTGTGGTGCGTTTCTCAAGCTGGTCGGAATGGCGTGAGGGTGGGGTGATGAGCGCCTGGTAGGTGAAAACGGCCGTGACCAACAGCACCAAAGTTAACCCGGCCAAAACAGCTAAAATGATCCAACGAAAAATCCGCATAAGCCTGCTTCACAAAATTAGTATTCAATTTCCCCTGCCTGAAAAGTGTTGGTAATTCGTGTACTTTGGCTACGCCATAAGACCCAGAATGCCTGTAATAAATGTCGCCCAGGCATAAATTGCGCCCCGCAATGCGCGTCTGAATCCTTGATGGCGGGTTGGAGTGGCCCCGTTTACCCGATTTCCCCACCACTTGAATTCTATCCCGGCTAACCAATAGAGATGGTCATTGAGTCGATGGCCCGCTGCTGTGGTCAGGCATAGAACCCGCTCTTGCCGGGAACGGCCGATCATCCGACCAATGAGCGCTTCTGGTGGCCAGGGTGTGTCGAAGGCCAGCGGCCGGTCGCCCCTGGTTAACAGCCGCCCTGTTCTCGTTTCGGCGTCCCTGCCCCAATAACGATGGGTCATGATTTGGGATGCGGAAAACAAGGTGATCACGTCGCCACGTGTCAGTTGTTCAGGTGTCACGGCTTCCAGCAAAACCAGGTCGCCCTGGCGCAGCAAGGGGGCCATGCTGTTACTGGTTACTTCCAGTCGCGGCGTTTGCCCCTGCTGCAAGCTCTGGCGGAGCAGGTCCGCCAGCAAAGGTGCGTTGATGTCAGCCATTGACTTAATTTTAAGGGATGCGGGTGATTTTGGGTTGTGTTTGGCGGCTCATCAGGGGTGTTCTTAATCAAGGCTTAACGGATGTGGCGGAGTTGGGACAGAGATAAACGCGGATGACGCGGATTAGGAACGAAATGTCCGCGTCTATCGGCGTTTATCCCTGTCTTCATGGTTAAGAACCGTCTAAAAACTACGTGGTGCAGATTGGACCAATCTCTGAGATTGGTCCAATCTAGCCAGGGTGGAACCACGCCAGTCCTTAGTTACTGCGCGTTCCGACGACGAATCAAGAAGGCCACGACGCCGACGGCGCCGACGGCCGCAAGCACACCCGCGCCTATACCAACCAACCACGCTGTCGAACTGGATCGTGTGGGTTCGACTGGCGCTTCGGCTGGCGCTTCGGCCGTTGCCAGGGGTGTGCTTTCCGCAATGGCTTCAGCCGTTGGTTCAACCGTCGGTTCGGCGGTTGGCTCAGCCGTTGGTTCGGCGGTGGGCAGGATG
>CALFEW010000253.1 GCA_937958365.1 uncultured Chloroflexota bacterium
CAATTTTCTTCGCCAATGAAGGCGACACGAGGATAATAGGCGGTTTTGCTTCAAACTTTAAACGTGAGGTTTCGTATGACAACAACGACTTTAACGCGACGAACGGCCGTCATCCCGGCCGAACATCGCCGAAACTTTTTTCATCTCTACATGGACATCGCCTGGTTTGGCGTGTTAAATGCCAGCGCTATTTCCTTTATGGCCGTCTACGCCACTCGCCTGGGGGCCACCGGCTGGCAGCTTGGGCTGCTCAGCGCCGCGCCGGCGGTGGTTAGCCTGTTGGTGACTTTGCCTGCGGGAAACTGGCTGCAAAAGGGCGGTTCCATCAGCCGCAAGGTATTTTGGGCGTCGGTAGGCCATCGTCTGTTTTATGCCGTGTGGATATTTTTGCCGATTTTTCTACTGCCCCAGGGACAGGTAACTGCCCTGATTGTCCTGGTGTTTTTGATGAGCATCCCCGGCACGGCGCTGTCCGTTGGGTTTAACGCCATGTTTGCGGCAGCCGTGCCGGTGGAATGGCGCAGCCACGTCACCGGTATTCGCAATGCGCTGCTGGCGGTGACGTTTATCGCGGTGTCGCTGTTATGCGGCTGGCTGCTGCAAGTGCTGCCGTTTCCGTTGGGTTATCAGGTGGTTTTTGCCATTGGCGGGGTGGGCGCGGTGCTAAGCAGCGTACATTTGTGGTATGTACGGCCGTTGCACGAATCCTCCTACGTCCCTCGCCATGGCCAGAGTGTGGGCGACCTGGCCCGGCCCGGTTCGATGCGGATCTGGCTGGGCGGAATGCGCACGGCCGTTAGCGATTGGCGCTTCTTGTTGAACCGTCACCCTACCAAAGGCATCCAACTGCAAGGCGTGGACCCGGCGTTTCGTCTGATTTTGCTGACGATGTTCTTCTTCCCTCTGGCCCAATATCTGCCGATCTCGCTGTTTCCACTGTACTGGGTGAATGAACTGCATCTGACCGATCAGGAGATTGGGTTGGGCAACGCCGTTTTTTACGCCACCGTTTTACTGACTTCGATGCAGTTGAGTCGTCTGTCGCGGCGGCTGAATAATCGGGCGCTGTTGGTGATGGGTGTGGTGGGGATGAGTATGTATCCGGTGTTAACGGCCGTTACCCGCGACCTCACCCTCTTCCTCGTCGTTTCCGCCGTTGGCGGCATCACCTGGGGATTGGTGTCCGGCGCGCAGGCCAATTACCTGCTAGAGCGCATCCCTGAAGACCGCCGCCCGGCTTATCTGGCCTGGTATAATCTGGCGCTGAACGCGGCCGTTTTGCTTGGTTCGTTGGGCGGACCGCTGTTGGCCGGGCAAATCGGCCTGGTGACGACGTTGATCATCTCCGGTGCGTTCCGGTTTCTGGCAGCCCTATTTGTCTGGCGACGGGGATAACAAGTGGTAACCCAAACGTAACGCCTGACGGGTTACGGGTTACGGATTACGTTTCACCGTCTTCAAGCAGGTTTTGTTTCTTGCGGCGTCGGGTGAGGGTGGAACCGGCTTTTTTAACCCCGGAAACGGCCGTTTCCCCCGCCGCTTTGATCTTTTCGCCACCACTGGCCAGCAGTTCCCGATTTAAGCCGGTCAATGCCTGGGCAGTCATGCGCCAATCATTCATGGCTTCCGGCCCCAGGCTGAAGTAAGCCTGCGCCCGCTGGCCGATGATGTACGTCATGACGGCATTGGTAGATGCCGAGGCGACCATGCCGGCCACCGGCAGCGCTTTGGTCATATATTTGGAACCTACACGCGCTGTGACCCGTCGTGAAATGTGATTGCCGGCGCGGTGCGCCAGGGTGGTGGTTCCGGCGCTGAGACCGGTGACCAACATGACGGCGCGCCGCTTTTCGGTTGGCGACATCGCCCGGCCGTAAAGGGTGGCAATTTCCAACACCAACTCCGCTTGCAGCTTAAATGTCACGCCAAAGTCGGCGGCAACGCCCAGCGTCAGGCTGGCGAACGTGCCCACGCCAGGGATGGCGGCGGCGGCTGATGTGGTGGCTCCGATCACGGCCGTTTCCCGGCATTTCGCCAAAATCAAACGGTCGGCTATCTTTTTCGGCGGTTCCTGCGGATAGGCAGCCTGCATTTTGGCAACCCGTTCGGCCGCTGCTTTCTCGTCCGTTTCGTCAATCGCCTGGCCTAAACGATCGAACAGTTTATCGGCCAACTGGCGCGAGATTGTTGGTTTGCCTGTTTGATCAGGTAATGAAATGGTCATAGGTTTAGTAACTTACAGGCTAACTGCTTGCACAGTGAGCAAGAATGTTATTAAAGATCACGCAGATTGAAGATGAAAATCTGTGAAATCTTTGATAACCTTTTTGGGTTCTGGCTTGTCCAGGTTAGGGGTTTTTGGAGATTTGCGAAGTTTGTAATGGTTTGGGCATGATGCGCCACCGGAGAAACGCCTCGTGTGAGACGCGGCGCGTGACGTGACAGCCCACCACCCACATCCTTAAAAGGCTTACGCAAGTCAATCACCCTGAATTGGCAGCGCAGGCCACACAAGTTAAACGATGCCCACTACGACCATCACGCCAAAAGCGATGGCGACAATGTCCAGAATGACCAACAGGGCCAGAAGTAAGCGCTGACCCGGCGTAAAACTGCTCCAGGCAAACGAGCCGCCGGAACGTGTCGTTGTCGCTGTTCCGGTTGTTTCCATTTCGTCTTGCATGGAACCGGTGCGGGCGCTTTTACGACGGAGTTGATCAAATTCGTCATCTCGGCCTTCAAAAGTTTCGGCCGGTTCGACATTCGATAGATCGTTGTCCATCAACCAGTCTGGGGTTTCATCAAAAGCATCATCGCTGAAGCTGTTAAAATCGTTGCTCATGGTTCATCTCCTGGTAACTATTCGGCAGCAATTCTTGCTATTGGGCAGCAATTCTTGACTGAAAGGCTACCCGACATTATGACAAATGTCAATGGTAGACTCGACTGTGACCGACGTGGATGAGTCCCCGACAAATTCTGATTTCCGGGGACTGGTCAACGCAAGGAAACGTCACCGGCGGCGATGGTGTGCAAACGGCCGTCGTGCGACTGCACCAACAACTGACCCCATTCATCCACCCCCACCGCCAGGCCAACCACCGGTTCCTGCCCGGACCGGCTGGCCGTGACAGTACGTCCCAGGGTGATCAGATATTTCTGCCAATGTGGTTGTGGCGAACGGCCGTCTTGCGCAGCTTCGTAATAAGTTTCCAACCGGCGCAAAATATCAACCAGAAGCGCCTGGCGGGAAACCGGCTGCCCGGCGGCCAACGACAGACTGGTCACCGGGGTAATCCCGGCTGGCAGCTGCCCGGCCGTCATATTGACATTGAGTCCCATGCCGGCGATCACCGTTTGCAAACGGCCGTTTTCCGCCACACTGCCTTCCAGCAAAAGACCACCCCACTTGCGCCACTCGCCATCCTGCAAAATCATTAAGTCATTGGGCCACTTGATGCCTACCGGGGCAGCCACCAGCGGCGACGCCGCCTCCGCAGCCGCCAGGCAGGCCATCATCGTCAGCCACAAAAGCTGCTGGCCCGGCCAATCGGGGCGAAATAAGATAGACATCATCAACGACGTATCCGGTTCGGCTTCCCAACGGCGGTCCAGGCGGCCCCGACCGGCGCTTTGGAAATTAGCCGCCAGAACAGCGCCGGCAGGCGGCTGCATGGCATCCCCCTGAGCCACCATTTCTTTGAGTGCATCATTGGTCGAAGTGATGGTCTCATAATAAGAATAGGAGCGACCTAACCAACGGGTGGCAAGATGGGGAAATACGGCCGTTGCTGTCAATTCTTCAGACATTTTCTACTCCTGGAGCCATTTTTTGCCACTCCATTATAACCTGTCTGGCCTCTGTGTTGACACAGGCATCGCAAAGCCTATAATTAGTTTACAAACTAGGAGTAAAGTACTATACAAACTGTTTGTTTTAGATTATCTGTACATTCAGGTATTGCCCCAATAGGGTAAGAGTAACGGATTATGAACCTTGAGCCTTCCCAGGGCACGCCCGAAACCAACCAGCGAGACGACTCGTTCTGGGCATCTTTGTTTTCTCATGGAGAGGCAGACTCGGCTCCGGAAGAGAACAACCAGTTTGTCCCACTCCTGACTCATGGGCAAATGACAGACGGCCGTGAAGCCTGGCAGCCGGATACACAAACGATGCATCCAACCCCCTGGGAAATGGCCCAGGAAGCCTTCGAGTCAAAACGCAAATTAAGACTGACCATTACCGGCCACAACAAAGGTGGGCTGCTGGTGCAATGGCATGGTTTGCCCGGTTTTGTGCCCGCCTCTCAGCTCATAGACTTCCCCCAATTCCACGTCGCTTCTCAGCGCGCTCAGGTCCTGAAAGAATCGGTAGATCAAATCCTGACGCTCAGAATCATCGAAGTCAATCCGCAGATGAACCGTCTCATCTTGTCTGAAAGAGCAGCACAAGTCGAGCCGGAACAACGCCAGACCGTCTTGCAAACCATCCAACCGCACGACATCCTCATCGGCAAAGTGACCAATCTGACCGATTTTGGGGCGTTTGTTGATTTGGGCGGCGTTGAAGGGCTGATTCACATTTCGGAACTGTCCTGGAGCCGCGTGCCCCACCCCAGCAAAATCGTGCAGCCAGATCAAGAATTAGAAGTGCTTGTCTTGGGCGTGGACCAGGATAATGAGCGCGTCGCCCTCAGCCTGAAACAGCTATATCCCGACCCCTGGCAAACGGCCGAAACCCGCTATCAACCCGGACAACTCGTTGAAGGTATCATCAACAACATCGTCAATTATGGGGCGTTTGTCCTTCTGGAACGGGAGTTGGAGGGGTTGATCCACATCTCGGAATTAGCCGAAGGCTCATTTTTGCATCCCCGCAACGTTGTCAACATCGGCGACCGTGTCACTGCCCGTGTGCTGCAAGTAGACGGCCGTGCCAAACGTCTGGCCCTTAGTATGCGTGGCGTCCCCCAGAATCAGTAGACAATTAATCGTTGCGCGTTGATGGCCTTCACGGAGTGGCGTATCCTCACGCCGCACGTTGATTTGTTGTATACTTGCCACTAACTGTCAACTATTAACTACCAACTATTCCATGACCCGCAAACCCACCACCACGACTCGCCCCCCCAAAAAGGAACCGACGCCACCCCCGCCCACCTGGGATGAAAGGTTCATCAATGGCCTGATCCCCTGGCGCGTGGAAATAGCCGCGTTGGCGTTGTTTGCGTTCGCCATGATCACGCTGTTGGCGCTGCCCGGTTTAACGGAAGCCGGCTGGCTGACGTGGTGGACGAGCCTGCTGCGCCAGGTGTTTGGCTGGGGCGCATACCCCCTATTTTTCATTCTGGCGGCGGTGGGGTTGCACGTATCCATTCGCAAGGTCAAACGGCCGTATCAATTCCGCGCTTCCCAGGTCATTGGGCTGGAACTGCTGCTGATGACGGCCCTCCCCCTCAGCCACCTGCTCACCAACGCCACCCTCGCCGACGCCTATCGCGGCCTGGGTGGCGGCCTGGTTGGCTGGGCTTTGTCGGAACCGCTGCTGGAGATGATCGGCCCTTTTCTGACGGGCATCCTTTATGCTATTTTGCTGATTTGGGGCTTCGCGCTGCTGGTCAATTATGGCTGGCTGGACATGATAGAAACCCTCAACCGCCTGACCATCCGCCTGCGCCGCTGGGCGGCCAGGATTGCCCCGCCGGCGCCGGCCGTCCCTGTGCGTCCCGTGACCGTTGAACGAGAAACGGCCGTGCCCCCACCCCAATCTCGCCTCACCAACCCCAACGACCTGATCATCATCGAAGATTCCGCGCCCCAGGAAGAAGGGCTGGACTGGCAGCGCCGCGACAAACGCCTACCGGCCATCACCCTCCTTGAAGAAGGCGCACCGACAGCCATGTCCCCCGGCGAAATTGACGAAAAGAAGCGCATCATCGAAGAAACCCTGGCCGATTTCCAGATTCCGGCCACCGTCACGGAAATCCGGCGCGGCCCGGCCATCACCCAGTTTGGCGTCGAGCCGGGTTACGTGGAACGCCTCGGCCCGGAAGGCGACGTGAAACAGCAAAAAATCCGCATCGGCCAGATCGCTTCGCTGCGCCGTGACCTGGCCCTGGCGCTGGCCGTCACCCGGCTGCGCATTGAAGCGCCGGTCCCCGGCCGCGGCGTCGTCGGCATCGAAGTGCCCAATGCCGAAACCAGCATCGTACGTCTGCGCGCCATCCTGGAAGCCGACGCCTTCGCCAAAATCAAAAGTCCGCTGGGCGTCGCTCTGGGCCAGGACGTGTCGGGCGCGCCGCTGGCCATAGACCTGGCAAATATGCCCCACCTGCTGATCGCCGGGACCACCGGTTCCGGTAAATCGGTGTGCATCAACGCCTTCATCTCCTGTCTGGTATTCAACAATTCACCAGAACGGCTGAACCTGATCATGATTGATCCCAAGAAAGTGGAACTCATCCGCTTTAACGGCCTGCCGCATCTGATCGGCAGAGTGGAGGTGGAGGCAGACCGGGCGGTGGGCGTGCTGCGCTGGCTGACGGCCGAAATGGACCGTCGTTATGAGATGTTTACGATGGTGGGAGCGCGCAATTTGAGCGGTTACAATCACAAAGTAGCCCGCCACCAAACGCTGAAGAAGCTGCCCTACCTGGCGGTTTTCATTGATGAACTGGCCGACTTGATGCACATGTACCCCGGCGACGTGGAGCGCACGTTGTGCCGCCTGGCGCAAATGGCGCGAGCGACGGGGATTCATTTGATTGTGGCAACGCAACGGCCGTCTACCGACGTCATCACCGGCCTCATCAAAGCCAACTTCCCGGCCCGCCTCTCCTTCTCTGTAGCCTCCGGCGTAGATTCCCGCGTTATTTTAGACAGCGTAGGCGCGGAACAGCTACTGGGCAAGGGTGACTTGCTCTTCCAGGCTCCCGACGCCGCCGCGCCGGTGCGCGTGCAAGGCGTTTTTGTCAGCGACAACGAGATTGAGCGCATCGTCAACCACTGGCACGTCACCCTGCCCGACTTTGAACCCATCCCTACACCCTGGGAGACGCTCATCGCCAAACACGCCCTGCTGGACGAAACAGACCAATTGCTGGAGCAAGCCATCGAAATTGCCCAAAAGCAAGACACCATTTCCAGTTCGATGTTACAGCGCCGACTGCGCATCGGCTATCCGCGCGCCGCACGCATCATGGAACACCTTTACGAAATGGGCCTGGTGGAAGACCCGCAAACGGGCGGCAAAACCCGCAAAAGCCTGGTGGAAGAAGGCGACAATCCCCTGGATGAAATCCTCTCTGACTCTTAGGGTCCGTAAAAATATAACTTCCCGCACCTGTTAATTAGGATGTGGATTGAACC
>CALFEW010000254.1 GCA_937958365.1 uncultured Chloroflexota bacterium
CCGTCACCGACGACCTGATCAAACGTGGCCTGAAAGCGGGCGACATCGTGCGCGAAGTTGCCAAAATCGTAGGCGGCGGCGGCGGCGGCCGGCCCAACCTGGCTCAGGCCGGCGGCCACGACGCCAGCAAGATCAGCGAAGCGCTGGCGATTGTGCCAGGGTTGGTGGAACGAACGCTGAATAACAAATAACAGATAACAGTTAACAGTGAACAGTTAACGGAGAGAAGTTCTACCCGTTATCTGTTCACTGTTATCTGTTCACTGTTCATTGTTCATTGTTATGGAGGGGCATGGGAAAAGGGGATGATATTCAGGATCGGTTGATTTTGTTTGCGGCAAGGGTTATTAAAATGAGTGCTGCTTTACCCAACACACCGGCGGGCAAGCATATTGCCGGGCAGCTTTTGCGTAGTGGAACAGCACCGGCTTCCCATCATGCCGAAGCGCGTGGGGCTGAAAGCCCGGCTGATTTTGTTCACAAGATGAAGATTGCCCTCAAGGAGTTGAATGAAAGCGAAGTCTGGTTGCGTATCATCGTTGCCAGCGATTTGCTACCGCATTCCAAGTTGGTTGAATTACTCAATGAATGCGGCCAATTACAACGTATTATCGGCGCCAGCATAAAAACCGCTCGTAGTTCTATCCCTCGTTAACTGTTCATTGTTCACTGTTATCTGTTCATTGTTATGCAAGTTATCACCCTTGATTCCGACGACGACATCACCTCTATCTGCGACCGGCTGGATTGGGCCGGGGCGAGCCAGGTGGTGTTTGTGCTGCCGGAGGATGGTGGCGTGCTGCGCGAGGGGCTGGACCTGGTGCGCCTGCGCCGCCACGCCGATCGGCGGCGGATAGAGGTGGGATTGGTCACGGCCGTTCCCGACATCACCCGCCAGGCCAGAGCGTTGGGATTGCCCGTGTTTGTTTCCGTGGAAGCGGCGCAGCACAGCCGCCGGGGTTGGTGGCGCGGCCGGCGGCGGGCTGAATGGGTCGGTCTACCGACGACTGGCGGCGTGAAGGCCGAAGAGCTGCGCCCGATTCAGCTCGACGAAGGCGACCGGCGAGAAGCGCACCGCCGCCTGGTTCCGCTGAGCAGCCCGCGTCTGTGGATTTTCCGCTACGCGGCGATATTGCTGTTTTTCATCGTCGTGGCGATTGTGTTTGTGGCGGCCTCTTACGCCGTGCCGGGGGCAACCGTGACGCTGCGCCCGGAAGTGCTGCCCATCCAGATCACCAAACAAATTATGGCCGACCCGGCGCTGGAGGAGGTGGATTACGGCCGTTCCACCGTTCCCGCGCGCATTCTGACCACAAACCAGGTCTGGCAGGCCGACGTCCAGACCAGCGGCGTGGCCGAAGTGCCCAGCGCCTCGGCCCGAGGCCGGGTAGTTTTTGTTAATCGTCTGGCGCAAGACGTGGTTGTACCGGCCGGGACGCGGGTTCGCACTTCGGCCGGGAGCAACGTCGTGTTTCAGACTCTGAACGAGGCCGTTGTGCCCGGCGTGGAAGGCGGTACGGCCGAGGTGGATGTGGTCGCCATCCAACCGGGACCGCAGGGCAACGTGGCCGCTAATCTGGTCAACGTCATCGAAGGCGCTCTGGCCGTGCAGTTAGAAGTGCGCAATCTGGAGGCGATGGCGGGCGGTGGCGTGCGCGAGGAAAAAGCCGTGACGGCCGTTGATCAGGACCGACTACGGGCGCAAGTGCTGCAATTCCTCCAGGCCGTTTCGGCGTCGGAGATGGAAGCGCAGACGACGCCGTTTGAGTTTTTGGCGCGGGATTCAGTGCGCGTGCTCCATGTGGACAGCGAAACCTTCTCCCATTTTCCCGGCGAACAGACGGAGCGATTGGCTCTGGAGATGCGGGCGGACGTGGTGGGCACGGCCGTTAACGCCAACGCCGCTTCCGGGATTGTATACGAGGCGCTCGTCGCCGCCGTGCCGGAGGGTTACGTTCTGGTCCCCGACAGCATCCAATATACCCGCGGCGACGTGGTGGCGGTGGATGAGGCCGGGCGCGTCACCTTCGAGATGACCGGCCAGGTGTTGGCTGCCGCGGAATTGGACCTGGAGGCCGTTTTGGCTGAGATTGCCGGACAGCCGCCGGAATTAGCGATTGCCTATTTGTATGAGCAACTGCCTTTGCGCGCCGTGCCCGAAGTGACCGTCTGGCCTAACTGGTTTAACCGTCTGCCTTACATCCCCAACCGCATTCAGACACAGATCAGACCGGCTGAATAATTAGCGTAGGGTGATCGCACAGGTCGAAACGGCCGTTTTGTGCCATCTTTATACCCATGAATGACGAAGAAACAGGTGTGACGCACAACGATTTTGCCATCAAGGGGCGCGTTTTGGCCCTGGATTTAGGCGAAAAACGCATCGGCGTGGCTGTGAGCGACGCCACGCGAACCATCGCCACGGCCCTGTCCGTGATTCAACGCACGTCACGAGCGGCCGATTTTGCAGCCATCGGCCGTTTCCTGGCCGAGCAGCGGGCGAATCTGTTGGTGGTGGGCCTGCCCATCATGTTGGATGGCACAGAGGGCGAAAAAGCAGCCTGGGTGCGTGACTACGCCGCCGATTTAGGGCAGCACGTCCACGCGCCCATCGTCTTCACCGACGAAGCCTTTACCACCGTTCAGGCCGAAAACAGCCTGCGCGCCCGCGGCCAAAAAGGGCGCAAAATTCGCCAAAACGTAGACGCCGTGGCCGCGACGCTGATTTTGCAAGCCTACCTTGATGGGGTGAGCAGGTAAAACTCACCCAACAAACCCACAAACGGAGGCCAAAATCCAAAATCCGAAATCCAAAATTCAAAATTCTCACGACCCATATCAACGCAAATCCGGCCCGCTTGTTTTGCTGCTGCGTGTGGCTGTGTTGTTTGTGGTGGTGTTGGCGTGCATGACGGCCGTTTTCATCCTCTACGGCCAGTGGCGGGGCGTCAGCAACGGCGGGGTGCGGTTGGAAGGCGGCAGCCCCAACCTCAGCCTGAGCGAACGGTTGTACCTGCAAAGTTACCTGGCGCTGAACGCCGATGACCTGCAAACACCGGCCGGGAACGCCCTGAACCCGGTTAATTTCACCATTAGTCCAGGGGAAACGGCCGTTACCATTGCCAACAATCTGGCCGCCGCCGACCTGCTCAACGACCCGGGTCTCTTCATCAACTACGCCCATTTTTACGGCCTCGATTCCCGGTTGGCGGCTGGCGATTTCACGCTGCCGCCGCAGCTTACCATCCCAGAACTGGCCGTCGCTCTGACCGAAGCGATGGGCCGCGACATTGAACTGCGCTTCATCGAAGGGCTGCGCGCCGAAGAAATGGCTAACTATCTGGCCGTGACGCGCCCGGCGCAGATTGACCCGGACGAATTTCTGGCGATTGTGCGGCGGGAACGGCCGTTCGACCTGACCCCTTACGCTTTCCTGTCTGGCCTGCCTGACGACGCCAGCCTGGAGGGCTTTCTCTTCCCGGACAGCTATCGCGTGCCTTTGGATGCCGACGCCGCCTATTTGATAGACCTGATGCTCACCACCTTCGACGAACGAGTCACGCCGACGATGCGCCAGGCGTATGGCGTGCAGGGTTTATCAATCTTGCAGGCGGTGACGCTGGCTTCGATTGTGCAGCGCGAGGCGGTTTTGGCGGCGGAACGGCCGTTAATCGCCGGCGTCTTCCTCAACCGACTGGCTATCAACATGAACCTTAGCGCCGACCCGACAGTTCAGTATGCGCTCGGGTTCCAGCCGGACAGCCAATCCTGGTGGAAAGTCCCCCTTTTCCTCAGCGATTTGGAAGTGGATTCGCCTTACAATACGTATCTCTATCCCGGCCTGCCGCCCGGCCCCATCGCCAATCCCAGCCTCGGTTCGCTGGAAGCCGTCGCCAGTCCCACCGCCAGTGGGTTTTACTTTTTTGTTGTAGACTGCGACTCGGACACCGCCGGGTCGCACGTTTTCTCCGTTACGTTTGAGGAACATTTGGCCCATGCGCAAAAGTGCCAATAAAAGAAAGATTAAAGATCGAAGATTGAAAATTAGCCCGGCGGCCCTCATTTTTCAATTTTTCATCATCTTTTTCCTTTCCCTTGTTGGCTGCGCCAGTGTGGAGCCTGTGGTGAAAA
>CALFEW010000255.1 GCA_937958365.1 uncultured Chloroflexota bacterium
TAAGCTGGTTGTCGGCGGTAAGCTGAACGTCCAATTCCAGAATGTCCGCGCCGCCTGCCAGCCCGGCGGCAAAGGCGGGCATGGTATTTTCCGGCGCGACTTCTAACGCGCCGCGATGCCCCACGAGGAGGGGACGGCCGTTTTTCCGCACTCGCAGATCAAACATAGTTACTTCTCGAATCGTTCTAGTTCGGTCAGGAGACGGGCCGGTTTGCCATCGAAATCGCGCCAATCCAGGTCGTGGCGAGACAGGCGCACCAGCACGTCGGTCAAAGTGGTATTCACCGGGGTGGGGATATGGTGGGCCAGACCTGCTTTGGCGATGGCCCCATTGTGGAAGATGACTTCACTCTGGCCTTTATCGGCCATCAGGTCAATCTGGAATGAGGGCATTTTGTCGCCGCGTCCTTTGGCGACAATGCCGGTGAGAATGGGCTTCAGCATAAGTTTGGGGGCTTTTTGTACGCCGAAGGCCAATCTTTTGGCCGATGAGCCGGGCAAATCAACCACTTGCAGCTTCAGCGCGTCCATCACCGCCAGGGTTTCGCGCAGCATCCGCACTTCCAGATCAAACATCGCCTCGGATTTATAGATGGTACCCGGTGGGCGGTTGAGAATGGCGGATGTGGCGTTGGCGACGATGTTCAAAAACGCCTTGGACCATTTCATGGCTTGGTAATCTTTGAAGGCTTCGGTGGTAATCCCGGCCTGGTTTAGCAGTTTTACCCAGGGCTGGATGGCCTGGCCGCGCTGCGCCGGAGCCAGCCCCAGACCGCGGTCGCTGCGCTCGACGATGATTTGATGGGACATGGGTTTGCTGACCGGTGTGGTGAGCGCGCCGATGATAAGGCGTTCCGGGCCAAACTGCTCGATTAACGGCCGTTCCACGCCAATGCCATTTTGCAGCGTCAGGATAGGTGGCGGGTCGGGGCAGAAGGCCACCAGATGATCAATGCTGGTTTTCAGGTCATATGCCTTCATCCCCATGATAATCAGGTCGAACTGGACATCTGGCGACATGAAGGTCTGCGCCACAGACGTTGTGGCGGTGGGCTGCACGGTGAAGGACGCCCCGGCTTCTTTCACGGTCAGCCCTTTTTCCGCGATGCTGGCAGCGGTCACGTCGCGCACGATCATCGTCACGTCGTGGCCGGATTGGGCCAGCCGCGCGCCGACGTAACCGCCCACCGCCCCTGCGCCGTAAACCAGGATTCTCATACGTCTGCTCCCAGTTGGCTGCCGATGAAATCGGGTCGGCCGCGTAAAAATTCGGCCATGTCCAGGGCGCGTTTACCGGCTAACTGCACGGTTTGCAATTGCAGGCCGCCTTCGCCAGTGATGGCAACGGCCGTACCCGCCATCTCACCGCGGATAATCTGCCCCGGCGCGCCGGTTGCCGGCTGCTCCACTGGTCGGGCGGCCAGGATTTTGAGCGGCTGCCCTTGCCAATCGGCGTAGGCTCCGGGCCAGGGCGTCATGGCGCGAATGCGGCGGTCCAATTCGGCGGCGGATTGTCGCCAATCTAAACGGCCGTCCTCTTTTTTGATCATTGGCGCGTAGGTGACCAGCGCCTCGTCCTGGGGCGTGGCCGTCAGGCGGCCGGCAATGATCGCTTCCAGGTGTTCGGCCAGCAGGTCTGCGCCCAGTTGGGCCAGACGGTCGTGCAGGGTAACGGCCGTGTCGGCTGAGCCGATGGGTGTGGCGCGGCAGGTGAATACCGGGCCGGTATCCATGCCAGGGTCCATGCGCATCAGGCAGACGCCGGTTTCGGCGTCGCCGGCCATCAGGGCGTGCTGGATGGGCGCTGCGCCGCGCCAGCGGGGCAGCAGCGAGGCGTGCACGTTGACGCAGCCCAGCGGCGGCAGGTCCAGGACGTGGGGGCGCAAAATCTGCCCAAACGCGGTCACGACGATGAGGTCTGGCTGCCAATCGCGCAAGGGAGCGGCGGCCTCTTCGCTGCGCAGCGATTTGGGTTGATAGACGGGAATACCCGCAGCCTCGGCCACCACTTTGACCGGCGAGGGGTGAAGCTGCTGCCCGCGCCCGGCAGGCCGGTCTGGCTGGGTGACGACGCCGACGACAGTTTGGGTTTGGATTAATACTTTCAGGCCGGGTACGGAGAAGTCGGGTGTACCCATAAAGACGATTTTACTCATGGGGGCATTCTATCTGGGGAAACGGCCGTTGGCAAATTGGCGAGACCCGACGGGCTTCCCCAACCCACCAGGTCTTTGGGGCGGCTATTGACGGCAACATAGGTGAACCATACAATTGCTTTTAATTATCGGATGCTCCACTAACTTTTTATGGAGGAAAATTATGAGCGATGAAATGGAAAACAACGAAGACTTCCCCGAAAAAGAACCCATGCCAGACTTTGAACCTATGCCGGAAAAAGAAGCGCCAGCGGATTTTACCGGTGCGGACGTGACAAGCGACGACAAGTTGTGGGCGTTATTGGCTTACGTGTTATCCCCGATCGTCCCGATTATTATTATGTTGATGGAAGATAAGAAGGCACGGCCGTTCCTGCGCGCGCACAACGGGCAGGCTTTGGCCTGGGGGCTGCTGACGGTCGTTGTCGGCATGTTTACCTCGTTCCTGTGCGGCGTCCCGGCATTCCTGATGTGGCTGCTGGGCTGTTATTGGGGCTGGCAAGCCTACCAGGGGCAGATGGTCACCATTCCGGTTATTACGGACTTTGTGAAAAATCAGGGTTGGGCATAGTCACCTGATTGTATTGTTTTACCGTCAACGGGGCTGGTAGTTCTTGCAAAATTACCAGCCCTTGTTTGTATAATGCCGTATTACAATAAAAGCTGCAAAGGTGTCGGTAACTTTTGTGGCGAGTAAATTTGTAAGTCTAATTGTTTTGGTTTATTCAAACAGGAGGCGTTTTATGGATCTAGCAAAGGCATTTAAGTTTGTTTTAGAAGATGAACGGTGGATCAACAAGTTGTTGATTGCGCTTGTCGTGACCTTTTTCTCGTTCCTGGTTATTCCCCTCTTTTTCTTGATTGGTTATTCCGTAGCCATCACCCGAAATGTGCGCGCGGGCGTAGAGAAGCCGCTGCCGGAATGGGATGACTGGGGCAAATTCTTCATGGATGGCATTTATATTTTTGTGGCCCAGTTTGTGTATACGCTGCCGTTCTGGCTGCTGGCTTGTATTGCGGCCGTAGCCACCGGGGGCATGGGCGCGGTGGCCGATTCTGGTGGCGACCCGGAAGTATTGGCTGCCTTGATGGGAACGACCGGCTTGCTCATTGCTTGTTTGGGCTTTTTGTTTGCGATTGCCCTGTTCTTTATCAGCCCGGCGATCATTGTGCAATACGTCATCACGGATGAGTTTGCCGCTTGCTTCCGTTTTGGTGAAGTATTTGGCATTGCCCGGCAGAGTATTGGCGACATTTTGATTGTGTTCCTGGCGACATTTGGCGCCAGCCTGGCGATTCGT
>CALFEW010000256.1 GCA_937958365.1 uncultured Chloroflexota bacterium
GCCCAACAAATCCGCATCCAATACGGTGGCAGCGTCACCGAGAAAAACATCGCCGAACTGATGGCCCACCCGGACATAGACGGCGCGCTCGTCGGCGGCGCCAGCCTGAAACCCAGCTTTGTAGAACTGGCCGCCAACGCGGGATGAACAATGAACAGTTAACAGTTAACAGTTAACTGTTAACTGTTCATTGTTAACTGTTCCCATGCCTTTCATCTGGGTCACGCTGGCCTTCACGGTTCTGCTTTTTTTGCAGCGATGGATACACGTCCATTTGCATGGCCTTTCCTTGCTTATCACCGGACGGCCGCAATACGCCGTCATTTTGTATGCCATCGTGCTGTTTCCGGGCGTGGTGCTGCACGAAGTGAGCCATTGGGTAGTGGCTTCTTTGTTGGGCGTGCGGACGGGAAAACTCTCACTCATTCCGCGCGTGCAGCCTGATGGAACCGTCCAGCTTGGTTACGTGGAATATTACAAAGGGCGCACGTTGGGACCGATTCGAGAAAGCATCATCGGTGGCGCGCCGCTGTTGGCGGGCACGCTGGCGATTTTGGTGATTGGTTTCCGGGTGTTTGGCGTGGAAGGCTTAACGGCCGCATTACAAACCGGCGACGTGGACCAGCTTACCCTGGCTATGGGCGCCCTGTTCCAGACCAACGACTTCTTCGTCTGGCTTTATCTGCTGTTTGCCATCGCCAACGCCATGATGCCCAGCGCCTCCGACCGCCGCGCCTGGCCCGCTTTCTTGCTGGTAATGGTTGTTATCGCCGTCATCGCCTATTTCATGGGGCTGGCCGATGTGGTCATCGCCAATTTGTCCGGGCCGGTGGTGACAATTTTTGGCTATTTGGGCGTGGCTCTCTCGATGGCGGTTGCCGCAGATTTGGCGTTCATGGTCGTGATCTCCTTTTTGGAAGCGCTCATCGGCCGTATCAAAGGCGTTAGCGTGCGCTACAACAGCAATTCAGGCATGAGTGACTCTTCGTCCTCAGCAAAATGAGGTCAAAGATTGAAGATTGAAGATTAAAGACTTGAGGCCACGCAAGTCTTCGCTCTTTAATCTTCGCTCTTTGATCCTCAATCTTTTCACACTATGGTCTCCATCCTTATCACCGCCTTTCGGGAAGCGGCCACCATTGGGCAGGCGATTGAGGCGATTCTGTCCCAACTACCGGATGACGCTGAGCTTTTGGTTGTTTGCCCTGACGAAGAGACAATGGCCGTTACCCTCCGTTACGCCGCCGCCCACCCCCAAATCCGTCACGTCCACGACCCGCAGCAGGGCAAACCGGCCGCCCTCAACGTTGGGCTGGCCGCCGCCCGCGGCGACATCGTCGTTTTCAGCGATGGCGACGTGTGGGTGGCCCCGGATGCCCTGGCTCCCCTGCTGGCCCCCTTCACCGATGAGAAAGTGGGCGCGGTGACGGGACGGCCGTGCAGCGCCAGCCCACGCGCTACCCAACTCGGCTACTGGTCCCACCTGCTCACCGACGCCGCCCACCAGGAACGGCTGCGCCGCGACGCCACCGGCGACTTCCTGCTCTGCTCCGGCTACCTCTTCGCCGCCCGCCGCGCCCTCTTGCCGCCCATCCCCGAAGACGCCCTGGCCGAAGACGCGGTGATTTCGCAGATGA
>CALFEW010000257.1 GCA_937958365.1 uncultured Chloroflexota bacterium
CTTCCAAAGTCGGTTCAACGGTAGGGGCATCGGCAACGGCCGTTGCATCTTCCCCATCAGCCCCGCCCCTGACGAATTCATCTTCATTTGTCACGATTGGCTCTTCCTCATTCACCATAATTCTCACTCACTAACAGTCATCCCATCGGTTTCTTTTGGCTCTCCCGCCGGTATTTCATCCATGTAGTATTCATAGACCAGGCTGCTCATCAACTCAGCCACATAGCGCACGGCGGCGACGTTACGGCCGTACATCATCCGCGTCGGCCCAATTACGGCCACCGTGCCGCTGAACTGCTCCACCACCCCATAGCGCGATAAAATAATCGTGCAATCCTTCAACTCTTCCCAACGCCCTTCACCGCCGATCAAAACCTGCACGCCGCGCATTCCGGCCGTTTGTGCGCCGGAGATCACGTCCGCCAACAAGGTGCGCTCCTCAAGCACGCGCACCGCCTGACGGGTTCCTTCATCTTCCAGCAAGTTAACCAGCCCATCTCGATAAATATCGCTGATGGCCCGGCTGTCGGCCCGCTGAACAACGTCTAAGATCAGGCGGGTCACTTCAGATTCTAACGTGTCCTGGTGGCTACCCAGGGCCACGATCTCGTCATACGCCGCATTGTTGTATAGATCGTTCAATCGCTGCGCCACGGCGCTCAGGCGGCCTTGTGGCAAGGGTTCCGCCAGCGTCAGCATTTGCTGGTTCACTTCACCGCCGGTTAGCACCAAAATCATCAAAACCAGCCGCCCTTGCGTCGAAATGAGCTGAAGGTGCTTGAAGCGGTTAATTCGCCGCTGTGGGGCCGTGACAAAACTGGCTCCCCGCGAGGTGTGCGCCAGAATGGCCGCCGCCAACTGCATCCACTGGTTCAGGTCCAGCCGCGCCTGATGAAACTGGTGGCGGATCATCTGCCGTTCGTGCAGCGGCAGGGAAAACTCGCCCAACAGCTTTTGCACAAAGTAGCGATACCCCGACTCCGTTGGTATTCGCCCGGCCGAGGTGTGCAACTGTCCCAAATACCCCATTTCGCCCAGGGCCGCCAATTCATTGCGTACTGTCGCCGAACTAACGTCCAGGTCATACAGTTCCACCAGCATTTTAGAACCAATGGGAATCCCTGTACGAATGTACGTACGGATAACCAGGTCTAGTATGCGTTCTTGGCGGTCAGTTAATGCTTGGAACATGTCGTTGAAACATCGTTTTATCACAATAAAGGCGAACCTTTTCGTTCGCCCATGTTGCCTTACCGAGTGTACTGGCACTCCTGTTGCTAGAGTGCTAAAGACGGTCTTAAAATATCATATCATGCCACCAGATCAGCGTCAAATAAGAACCGTGTTAGATATTCAGCTTTTGCTTTGGGGGATTTGTGGGGGAGGCAGGGGTTGTCTGACGGGCTTAGGCAGAGAACCGTTTTCGTCGGGATGAGCGGTGGTGGGGGTGGAAACGGCCGTTTGCCCCTCTTGATGGCGCTGTTCATTTTCACGGTCCAAAATTTGCCACACCGTGCGCAAAATAATCTTCACGTCCAACAAAACCGACCAGTTCTCCGAATACCACAGGTCAAATTTTGTGCGCTCGTTGATAGACGTATCGCCGCGCAAGCCATTGATCTGCGCCCAACCGGTCATACCGCCCTTGTCACGGTGGCGATCCATATAACGCGGCACAATCTTGCGAAACTGCTCCACGTAATGGGCCTGTTCCGGGCGTGGGCCTACCAGACTCATTTCGCCAATGAATACGTTGATGAGATTAGGCAGTTCATCCACTTCGATTTTACGGATCAACTTGCCCAGTTTGGTCTGACGCGGGTCATTGTCTGTGGTCCAGCCCGGCCCGTCTTTCTCCGCGTCGGTGCGCATAGAGCGAAACTTAATCATCAGGAAAGGTTTGCCATCCAGCCCCATGCGCTCCTGAACAAAAAAAACCGGCCCCGGCGACTCCAGTTTGATAGCTGTAGCCACCAGCAGCAGCAGCGGCGACAAAAAAACCAGGCCCAAGGCCGCCACTGTAAAATCAATCCAACGCTTAAAAATAAGCATATAACCGCGCAGGGCAAAATCGCGCACGGTTAGCAGGGGCAGGCCACCCAAATCGTCAATGGTGGCTTCGGAGGTGACAAACTGGAAAATGTCCGGGAAGGTCTTGATAGACACACGGCCGCGCTCACAATAAGAAATGACGCGCACGGTTTCCCGATGGCCCTTTTCCGGCATGGCGATAATCACTTCATCAATGCCATGTTTATCAATGAGCATGGGTAAATCTTCCGGCTTGCCAATAACCGGCACGCCCAGTAAATCTTTCTTATCATCGCCGTTGACGATGCCGATTAATTTGTAGCCTAACTGCGGCGACCATAAAATCCGCTGCACAACCACCTGAGCCATGTCGCCGGTGCCTACAACCAGCAGTTTGTCTTCGCCCACGCCAAAATTATTACGCAGCGCCGAGCGCATAAGTTGATGGAACACACGGCCGAACAGCAGCAAGACAATCGTCAACACCCAGGCATAAATAATCATTGCGCGTGGATAATCGCGAATGACTTCGTCTCCCTTAAAAATGAAGGTGGAGACAGCCACGGCCATCAGTGTTCCTATCGAAACGGCCGCAAACATGTAATAGAATTGATCCACTCTGGAGACGGCGCGAGGAATGTAATACTGCCGATAGAAAAAGAGGACGGCAATGATTGAAGCAACCTGGACAAAGATCAGACCGGCATAACTGGCAATAGGCGAAGGATTAACAAGTTCCTCTGGCCAGGGGATGATGCGGCGGAGTTGATAAGCCAGGATAAAGGCCACAGCAATCAATAGCGCATCTAGGATAACGAGCGATATTGTGTACGTGGTCCGAATTTTCTGATTATTCATGGTGATCTTACCCTTCTGAAGATTAATTGTAACAGAGGGCAAAACTCCTTCAAACACGGCATCCTGGCGTTTAGGCATCTCTTAACCTACGCCAACTCAAAACTCATCTGGCGTCTGTACCATT
>CALFEW010000258.1 GCA_937958365.1 uncultured Chloroflexota bacterium
TCGTTCCGGCCAGTCTATACGGGCAAACCCCAGACGCTTCGCCAACAGATGACGTCCGTGTCTTCGGTGACTTAGACGCGGCTCCCCCCACAGACCAGATCATCATCCAGTTTACCGATGCCGCAGCGGAATCGGCCTTGCTTGCTGACAAAAGCAGCGGGCCGCTGCCGGAACTCAGCGCCGCCGCCGGGGTGGACGTGACCTATTTCCGCGCCATGTCTGGTGATGCGCATGTGTTGAAGCTGGCCGAAGCCCTGCCGGCTAAAGAGGTGGCGCAGGTTGCGGTGAACCTGACGGCCGTTCCCGGCGTTGTTTATGCCGAACCCGACCTCATCAAAACCACCGGCCTCGGCGCGCAGCGCTTGCCGTTAGCGCCAAACCTTGTGCCCAACGATCCCCAGTACACCAACCAGTGGCATTACCGCTACGTAGCCGGTACCTCGGAAGGGCTGAATCTGGAACCGGCCTGGAGCATTTCCACCGGCTCATCCAGTACGGTGGTGGCGGTCATTGATACGGGCATTCTGCCCCATACCGACCTGGCCGGTAAGACGGTGGCCGGTTATGACTTCATCGCTGATGTCAATGTCGCCAACGACGGCGACGGCCGTGACAGCAACCCCGCTGATCCCGGCGATTGGGTAGCCGCCAACGAATGTTACGCCGGCAGCGACGCCTCGAGCAGTTCCTGGCACGGCACGCACGTCGCCGGAACCATCGGCGCAGCCAGCAACAACAGCGTGGGCGTGGCCGGCGTCAACTGGAACGCCAAAATTTTGCCCATTCGCGTTCTGGGCAAATGCGGCGGTTATACCTCCGACATTGTAGATGGGATGCGCTGGGCGGCCGGCCTATCTGTCACTGGCGTCCCGGCCAACCCCAATCCGGCCAAAGTGCTGAATCTGAGCCTGGGCGGTTCCGGCGCCTGCGACATCACCGAACAAACGGCCATCAACGCCATTGTGGCCGCCGGTACCACTGTCGTCATTGCCGCCGGCAACAACAATGCCAACGCCTCGAATTACAGCCCCGGCAATTGCAACAACATCATCACCGTCGCCGCCACCAACCGCAGCGGCGGCCGCGCCTATTACAGCAACTATGGCAACATCGTGGAGGTCAGCGCTCCCGGTGGCGCGCAATCGTTTGCCAACGACCCCAACGGCGTACTCTCCACGTTGGATTCCGGCACAACGACGCCCAACAATAGCAACACTTACGAGTATTATCAGGGAACCAGCATGGCGACGCCGCACGTTGCGGGTCTGGCCTCGTTGATTCTGGGGATGCGGCCGTCTTACACCCCGGCGCAGGTATTGTCGCTGCTGCAAAGCACGGCGCGCGCTTTCCCCGGCGGCAGCACCTGCAACACCAGCATCTGCGGCTCCGGCATCGTAGACGCCTACCAGGCGCTCGACGCGCTGAACGTGGTGTATGACAACTTTGTTTACCTGCCCCTCGTTGCCAAACCCCAGCCTCCTGTGTCACCACCAACAGTTGTGGTGAATCCCGGTTTTGAAAGCGGCCCGTCTGTTGGCTGGACCGGCTATTCTTCCCACGGTTGGGACGTGATCATGAACACCGGCTTTCCGGGCACGGTGACGCCGCATGGCGGCACGTGGGCGGCCTGGCTGGGCGGCGATTACGACGATATATCTTACGTGCAGCAGCCGGTGACGGTATCGAGCAGCACGCCTTACCTGGCCTACTGGCATTGGATCGCCTCTGAAGATGTTTGTGGTTTTGATTATGGCGGCGTCCGGGTGAATGGCGCGACTGCGGATGTGTATGATTTATGCGAGGGCACTTCTACAGGTGGTTGGGTGCATCACACGGTCAATCTATCAGCTTACGTTGGGCAGACGGTCACTGTCCAGATTCGCGTGGAAACGGACAGCTCGTTAAACAGCAATCTCTTTGTGGATGACGTTTCGTTCCAGGCAACGGCCGCTCCTTTGCTGGAGCGTGTGCCGTCACCGGTTGATGATGCGGCGGCGTCTGCTGCCCGTTAAGTGAAACCGCTTTCATGGCGCTCTGATTGACTTCAGGCGGGCGGGATGTATTGATTTGGGTTCTTCAGATTGGACCAATCTCAAAGATTGGTCCAATCTTTTTTGTTCCATTTCAGGTGGGCAGTTCGAGGAGGAATTGGTTGATGAGGTCCACCGCCTGGAAGAGTTCCTGGGGGGCGTCGGCCCCTTCCATAACGGCCGTTTCATGCACCATCTCTCCCACTTGCACGGTTATGGTATACGTCACCCGGTCGCAGCAGGTGTCGGCCGGGGCATAGCTGGCCTGGAAAGTGGCAAAGTCCAGAGCGCTGAGATTGGCGATGAGGTCGGCTACCTTTTCCGGGGCGACCTGCCAGGAACGGCCGTCACTGCTGGTCACACGGCCGTCCGGGTAAAACAGCCAGCTTATCTTGCCCGGCCCGATGCCTTTCAGGCCGCCGGCCCGTTCAAACGCCAACACCGCGCCCTCGCTGAGGACCCCAGCCTGACTGTCCGCGGCGGCGTCTGTGGCCAGGGGCGCAGGTTTGGTGGCGGTCGGCCTGGCCGCAGCATCCGCGGCGGCCGTAGCGGACACCGCGGTCGTGAATACTTTTTCTGGCGTGGGGGTGACGGGATTCAGGGCGGGAACGGCCGTTTGCTCTGGCGAAACGGCCGTGTTGGTTATGTCTGGCGTCGTGGTGGTGGTTGTACAGGCTGCCAGCACCAGGGCAATCAGCCATACACTCGTCAAGCGCCAGGGTGTGTAACGCTTCATTTTTTGGACTCCTTTACCCGTGTCCAGCGCAGCGGGGGTTTGCCGCTTTGCGCCAGACCGGGCCAATGACAGATTAGCGTACCCTCATTCCTTGTAACCGCATAAAATAGACTACCTGGCCGTGCTGACGGCCGTTCATCCAATGACACATAGGGAGAAACCGATGTCCGCCATTTGCACCTTTAATTATGAAATCGCTGTAACCTATCCTGACGACGAAGTGCTGAAGGATCACGGTGAGTTTGAAATTGCCTTTGACAATTCGGCGCTAAAAGAGCTGAGTGAAATTGATTTGTTTGGCGAGCTGGTGTTTGCGGTTTTGGAATCGTTTCACCAGGAATTTACCGAACGAG
>CALFEW010000259.1 GCA_937958365.1 uncultured Chloroflexota bacterium
CCGTCTCTCCTGCCAGCTTTACCAGCGCAGCGCCGACATCTTCCTGGGCGTGCCCTTCAACATCGCCTCCTACGCCCTGCTGACGCGGATGGTGGCTCAGGTTGTCGGTTTGCAGCCGGGCGAATTCGTCCACACCTTTGGCGACGCCCACCTGTATCTCAATCACCTGGAGCAGGCCCGCTTGCAGCTTTCCCGCCAACCCTACCCGCTGCCGCGCCTGGAACTCAATCCCAACGTCACGTCTATCTTCGATTTCCAATACGAAGATTTCACTTTACTCAACTACCAAAGCCACCCGGCCATCAAAGCGCCGATTGCTGTGTAGAGTGTAGAGCGCCTCTCTATCTCTACACTCTACACTCTTATGATCATCTCGCTAATCGCTGCTATGGATAAAAACCGTGTGATTGGGCGGAACGGCCGTCTCCCCTGGCGCTTACCGGCCGACATGCAACATTTTGTCGCTTTGACGATGGGCAAACCGGTGATTATGGGGCGCAAGACGTATGATTCCATCCAGCCGAAGTATAAGCCGCTGCACGGCCGTACCAACATCATCCTCACCCACAGTCTGGATTATGCTGCGCCGGGCTGCATCGTTGTTCACACCATTGACGAGGCGTTGGCCGCCGCGGACGATGCGCCAGAAGTGATGGTGATTGGTGGCGCTAACGTATACGAGCAATTCCTGCCCCTCGCCGACCGTCTCTACCTCACCATCATTCACGGCGAATTCGACGGCGACGCCACCTTCCCGCCTTATGATCCCGCCGACTGGCGCGTTGTTAACGACGAAACATTTCCAGCGGATGACCGAAATCCTTACAGCTATCAATTCCTGACCCTGGAGAATTGTCAATTGTCAATAGCCAATGGTCAATTGCCAACCGTTGACAATTGACCATTGACCATTAACAATTGACCATTGTTATGAACACCTTAAACCCCAACATCCCCTCAACAGAACTCTCGCGGCTGATGACAACGGCCGTTTCCAAACTGCGCGATTATCAACTTACCCTGCTCACGCCGCAACTGCTGCTGCGTATCTTTTTGGACGATAACACGGCCGTTGCCCACCAGATTTTGCGCCGCCTCCAGCAGCAGCGCGGCTTCGATTGGGACGATCTGGTGCGGCGTGTGGAGCAAGTGACCCACCTCAGCAAAGGGCGCGACGCCAAATTCAACTTCACCGATGACTTCGGCAAAGACAACCCGCTGGCCGACGAAACCCTGGTCGTGCTGGACGAAGGGCTGACCCTGGCGCAATCGCGGGAAGAACTGAAGGTCAACAGCGGCCACGCCCTGGCCGTCATGGCCCAGAAAAACGTCACCACCTACGCCGTTTTGCAGCGTATCGGCGTCACCCCGGAGGCTGTCATCGAGCTGCTGGCCGAAAGCACAACCGACGGGATGCCCATCATTTTCGATTACGTGGACGAGGCCAGACGGGGACAGGCGCGGGCCGTTTACCAGCGTGAAGGGCTGCTCAATGAACTCATCAGCCTGCTGGCGCTGGCAAAACAGCGCCACGTTATCCTGGTGGGGCCGGAAGGCGCGGGTAAGCGCACGTTGGTCTACAGCCTGGCGCAACTGCTGGCCGAAGGCAAAGGACCGGCCAATTTGCGTTCCCTGGTCGAAATCAACGAACCGGCGCTGTTGGAAAATCCGCTGGCGACGATGCGCGTGGCCTTGCGGCGCAGCAGCGGCGGCATTTTGCTCGTGCCGGAAATCGAGCGCTTTTTTGCCGACCGGCTGCGGGCGCGGCTGCCGGAAAACGTGACCCGTGAACTGCACAAAGCGATGTTGGGCAGCGAACACGTCATCATTGGCACGGCGACAACGGCCGTGTACGACCGCCTCAACACCGACCCCATCATCCGCCAGAACACAAAACGGCTGGACGTGCCCGCCGCGACGAAGACCGAGGCGACGGCCATGCTGCTGTTCCATCAACAGCGGCTGGAGCATGAGTACGAAATTGAAGTGACGCGGGAAGGCCTGGAAACGGCCGTCACGCTCGCCGGGCAATACATCAAAACCATCGCCCTGCCGGCCGCCGCCGTGCAGCTTGCCGACCGCGCCTGCGCGTTGGTGCGCATGGTGAAGCAGGAACATGTCGCCAATTTGCCGCAGGTGGCCGCCGACGGCCGTCTCAGCCCCGACGATGTGATGGTGGCTGCCAGCCAGATGACCAAAATCCCCATCGCCAAGCTCAACGCCGACGAGCGCGGCAAATACGCCAACATGGTCGAACACCTCCACCAGCGCATCATCGGCCAGGACGAGGCGATTTTAGCCATCAGCCGCGCCGTCAAAACCGCCCGCGTGGGGCTGCGCGACGCCAAACGGCCGATTGGCTCCTTCCTGTTCCTCGGCCCCAGCGGCGTGGGCAAGACGGAACTGGCGAAAGCGCTGGCGGAATTCATGTTTGGCACGGAGCAGGCGATGCTGACGTTGGACATGAGCGAATATCAGGAGGAAGCCAGCGTCAACCGGCTGATTGGCTCGCCGCCGGGTTACGTGGGCCATGAGGCGGGCGGGCAGTTGACGAATTTTGTGCGGGAACGGCCGTACACCGTGGTCCTGTTCGACGAAGTGGAGAAGGCCCACGAACGGGTCTTCGACGTGCTGCTGCAAGTGCTGGAAGAAGGCCGCCTGACCGACAGCCAGGGCCGTCTGGCGACGTTTAGCGAGACGGTGGTTATTATGACCAGCAACCTGGGGTCGAAGCATATGCTTGTGCCGGTCATCGGCGAGCATGAGCGCGAATTGGTGCTGGATGAAGTCCACCACTTTTTCCGCCCGGAGTTCCTCAACCGCCTGGACGAAATTATCCTGTTCCACCAGCTTACCGGCGATCAGTTGGCGCTGATTATGGACCTGCTGCTCAAGAAGGAACTGCAACTGGCCGGCGCGCAAGGCATCCAACTGACGCTGACCGACGACGCAAAAAAGTGGCTGCTGGCGCAAAACGATGAACCGCAATATGGCGCACGGCCGTTGCGCCGCATCATCGCCCGCCACCTGCGCGAACCCCTGGCCGATTTCCTGTTACGCGATGGGGGCGAACGGCCGGCCGGCAGCCAGACCACCATCACCATTGCCGCCAGTAACACGGGCCTGGATTTTCAAATGTAGCTGTTTACCACGGAGGCACGGAGGACACGGCGTTGGATTTTGCCTCTTTCCTTTGTTCCTTCCTTTGTCAGAAACATAACGAGGCAGGCATGAAATCAATTACAATTACGCAGGCGGAAAATGAGCTGCGCGAGATCATTCAGGAAATTTTGGACGACGTGGAGCCAACCATCGTCACTACTGAAAGAGGCGATAGTATCGTCATGTTGACTTTGGACGAGTACAACGCCTGGCAGGAGACGCTGTACCTGCTCTCCACGCCGGCTAATGCCGAACATCTCCGACAATCTATTGCGGAAGACCAGGCAGGCTACAGTAAACAGCACGATTTATTTGAGCTATGAACATTGAGTTCACACCTTCGGGATGGCGAGATTATCTCTGGTTTCAACAGAATGATCGCAAATTGCTTCAGCGAATCAATCAACTGATTCAAGAATCAACGCGGACGCCATTTGCTGGCACGGGCAAACCAGAACCGCTAAAAGCAAATTTGTCCGGTTACTGGTCGCGCCGTATTAATTCAGAGCATAGGCTTGTGTACCGGGTTGCAGATACAAAAATTGTCATCGTTTCATGCCGCTTCCACTATAACAAAGAGAGCTGATTTAAAGCACGCCCTGCTCGTTTTCGTGGCGGCCCGCGTGGTTTTGACGGTGTGGGGTATCCTCGTGCCGCTGCTCATTCCCGCGCCGTTGGGACCGGATGATGTGTTACGGCCGTATCTCAACCAACCCCACCTCGATTCCGGCCTGTCCGGGCTGCTGCTTGGCCCCTGGCAGCGCTTCGACACGCAGCGTTACCTGCGCATCGCCCAGGAAGGTTACGCCCACGAGGAAGATTCTGTCTTCCCACCGCTCTACCCGCTGGCGGCGCGTGGCCTGGGTGAGGTCTTTGGCGGTGGCCCAACGGCCAATTTGCTGGCGGCGACGCTGATCAGCAACGCCGCGTTTTTGGGGCTGTTGCTGTTGTTTTACCGGGTTGTGGCAGTGGAGTTGGGGCCGCGTTTTGCGCCGCGGGCACTGATCTATCTCGCCTTTTTCCCGACCGGCTTCTTTTTGCTTGCGCCGTATTCGGAGGCGTTGTTTATTTTGCTGGCGTTGGGGGCGATTTGGGCGGTGAGGGGGGACGGCCGTTTCCTCCTCGCGGGCATTTTGGGCTTTTTCTCTTTGCTCAACCGGTTGACGGGATGAGTTTTGGTGGTTGCG
>CALFEW010000260.1 GCA_937958365.1 uncultured Chloroflexota bacterium
AGGGGTTTCTGGAGCAAAAGGACGAAACTGTACGCTAAGGTCGGGTTAAAACGGCCGTTTTCCAGTGTTTTAGTATGCAACATAATAGACGCGATAAGTGACATTATGTTGCAAATATCCCCCTTGTAAAGCATAATCCCTCAATCTTTCAAGGCATTAAGGCCGTATTTTTTCGCAACATAATAAGCCAGGAGGCCAAATGGCAACATCGGAACAACAGATTGTACTCGTTGAAACCTGGCTAGAACACCTGATGGGGCAGGGCCGCAGCCCGCATACACTCAAAGCTTATCGGCGCTGTTGGCATCACCTGGCCCGCTGGTATCAGGGAACATACGGCGAATCTTGTGACCCAACCCGCCTGATTGCCCGCGACATCCGCGATTGGAAATCGTATCAGCAAAGTGTCGAGAAAGCCGCTCCCAGCACCATCAACCTTCGCCTGGTGGCGGTCTCTTCCTTTTATAAGTGGGCACTCGCTCACGACCATGTATCCCGCGACCCAACAGTGGATGTGACCACCATTCGAGTAGCACCGCAGCAGCCCAAAAGTCTTTCCACCAAGCAATTACGTCGGCTACTACGTGCTGCTCACAACGGCGGCTCAGCCCGTGATGTGGCCATCATTGAAATGTTGGCCGGCGCCGGTTTGCGGGTAGGAGAGCTGCTCCAATTGCAAATAGGCGACGTTGTCTTGCGTGACCGGTCGGGATGGGTCATCGTGCGCGAGGGCAAACAAGGTAGCTATCGAGAAGTGCCTTTGACCCAGGAAGTGCGGCAAGCCCTGGTAGATTACCTGGAAACCGATCCGGCCGTGGGGCATCAAGAGGGGGAAACACCGTTATGGTGGGGAAAGCAAGGGCCTTTGACCCATCGCAGTTCAGTCCTGCGTATTCTCAAAAGATATGCCCTCCGTGCTCAACTGGACCCTTTCGGCCCTCACCTCCTGCGACATACCTTTGCCACCCACTATCTTAAGGCCAATCCCGATGATTTGCGTGGTTTGGCCGCTTTGTTAGGACACAGCGACTTGAACACCGTGATGGTTTACACCAAACCCACCCCAGAAGACCTGGCCAACCGGATGGAGCGAATGGGCAACATCCAGGTGGATTAGCAACATGGGTGAGATAGGAGTGGTAACACGATGCCCCGGCGATTCTTGAGCCAGGTTGAGCGTGAACGCTTGAGTCAATTTCCAGATGAGGTGACTGAAGCGGATTGCATCGTCTACTTCACGCTCACCCCGGCCGATCTGGAACTCATCAGCAGCAGGAGGGGTGGAGAAAATCGGTTGGGGATGGCCTTGCTGTTGTGCAGCTTGCGCTACCTGGGCTATTTCCCGGCCAGCATCAACCATACCCCGGAAAATGTCGTAGCTTTCGTGGCCAATCAACTGCAACTGTCGCCCATCGTTCTGGCCGATTACGCCGACCGGGACGAAACACGCCGCGAACATCTGCCTGTGCTGATGCAGCACCTTGCTTTTCGTCGGGTGCAGCCTGACGACCGCGAAAGCCTGATCGCCTGGTTGGGTGAGCGGGCTTTGGAACATGACCGTCCCTCGACCCTATTACAACAAGCCTGTGAACGGCTTTACCAGTTACGTCTGGTGCGGCCGGCGATCACCACGATGGAAGAGTTGGTGGCCGACGCCCGACAGTGGGCTGAGGTCAAAACGGTGGAAGTCCTGGTCAAGCCGCTGCCAGCGCAGGTCCAAAAGTCGCTGGATACCTTATTGACGTCCAGTGAAGAACACGACAAGTCCCCCATCCTGTGGTTGCGTCGCTTTGCGACAGGGCATAGTGATAAAGATATTTTGGAAGCGCTGAAAAAACTGGCTTTCATTCGCCAATGGGCCGTGACCACCTGGCCAGTGGATGAACTTCCGCCCAGCCGGATTCGCTATCTGGCTCGGGTGGCTCGTTACACCAGCCCCCAGGGACTCAAACGGAAGAAGCCGGTGGCCAAACGATATGCCATCCTGGTTGCCTTTCTACTCTGGGTACACGAGAAAACGATTGATGAGCTGATTGAACTATTTGACCTGTGTCTGGCCGATGCTTATCGAAAGTCAAAGCGTGACTTGCAGGAATTTCAGCTCAAGTACATGGCGCACATGCAAACGGTGATTGGTTACTTTCGGGACGTGAGCCAGGTTGTTCTCGATGAGACGGTAACTGATGAAGCCATTCGCCCGACCATTTATGAGCAGGTGCCGGTAGACACCTTGCAAACGGCCCTGGATGAGGTGGAGTCCTTTTTCATTGCCGGCCGTAAACGCACCCATCTGGATTTCTTCGATAAACGTTACAGTTATTTTCGCCGCTTCACGCCGGCCTTCTTGAAAGCGCTGACCTTCCATAATTATGCCGACAAAGAGAGTTTGCTGGAAGCATTGGATATCCTGCGCGAAATGAATGAGGCCGATGATGCCCTGCTGCCGGCGACGTTTGAAGATGTGCAGACTGAATTTGTACCGGCGCAGTGGCGGAGTCGTGTCCTGAATCGCGATGGTACTGTTAACCGGCGCGACTATGAGATGTGCGCCCTTTCCGATCTGCGCGATTCCCTCCGCTCTGGGGCCGTCTGGTTGGAAGGCAGCCGCCAGTATGCCAATCTGGACAGCTACCTGATCCCGAAAGCACGTTGGGAACAACTACGACAAACCTACTGCGATATGGTGGGCATCCCCGAAGATGGCGCTGTGCAACTGGAACTGAAGCAGGCCGCATTAGAAGAGAACCTGGCTCGTCTCGATAAGGGGTTTGCCAAGAATGATTTTGTCCGGTTCGAGAATGGTGAACTGGTCTTGTCACCGCTGGACAAAGAAGAAGAGGAAATTCGCCAGGAGCATCCACTGGCTAAAAGGGTAGGGCCTTTGCTGCCGGCCATTCAGATGGGACAGCTTCTGGCTGAAGTAGATGCCTGGACTGATTTTAGCCAGCAGCTCACTCACGCCGGCGGCGCGACCTCCCGAATCCCTGACCTGGCCACCCATCTGTATGCCGCTATTTTGACCCAAGCTTGCAATATGACACTCAGCGGTATGGCCGACTTGAGCGACCTGTCTTACGACCAACTGCTCTGGTGTACCAACTGGTACATCCGGGAGGAGACCTTACAGGCGGCGACAGATGTGTTAGTCAACTTTCAATACCAACAGCCTCTCAGCCAGTATTGGGGCAGCGGCGCCTTCTCTTCATCGGATGGGCAGCGCTTTGCGGTGGCGCGTAAGACCAACAAAGCCTCGCCCCTGCCCCGTTACTTTGGCTTTGGGCGTGGCTTGAGTGTCATCACCTGGACATCTGACCAGCTTTCCCAGTATCGTGTCCTGGTTACACCGCCTCGTATTCGGGAATCTACTTTTACTCTGGATGCGATTCTGGACAACGAGACGGTTCTGAAGATTAAAGAGCATACGACAGACACCGCTGGGTATACCGACATGATGTTCGCTCTTTTTGACCTGCTGGGGATGCAATTTTCACCGCGCCTGCGTGACATTGGCGATTACACGCTTTATCGTCTTGATACAAGTATCAAGTACAAACACATCAACCCCCTCCTGAGTAAAAACCCCCTCAAGGCGGCTTTGTTTGTGGATGATTGGGATGAATTATTGCGCGTAGCTGCTTCGATGATGATGGGCTGGGTGACGGCTTCAACGTTTATCAGCAAACTGCTGGCTTATCCTCGCCAGCACAAACTGACACAGATGCTAATGGAATACGGCCGTCTTATCCGCAGCACTTTCATTCCTTTTTACCTGGATGACCCAACCAATAGACGGCGAATTTTGGTACAACTCAACAAGGGGGAAGAAGTGCATGGCTTACGGGATTTCCTGTTTTTTGATAACAAGGGGCAGATTCGCAAGCAGCAGCCGGATGAGTTGGCGAACCTGGCCGGCTGCTTGAACCTGGTGTCCAATGCCGTGATTGTCTGGAATACGGTTTACATGCAGGCGGCTATTGAGGAGTTAAGAAGGCAAGGCCATTCTATTAACGAAGCTGACTTTGTGCATTTATCACCTGTACGCTTCAAGCACATCAATCGGTATGGTAAGTTCCGTTTCGATATAGGTGATGATCTGGCCCCAACCGGCCTGCGTCCATTACGATCTGACTGAGTCTTAGCGTACGTTTTCGTCCTTTTGCTCCAAAAACGCC
>CALFEW010000261.1 GCA_937958365.1 uncultured Chloroflexota bacterium
CAAGCGCGCCCGCAACTCCGACAACTGTTTGGCGGCGGCCAGATCACCGGCTTTTTCTTCTTTCTCGATTTCCTCAGTAAACAAACTGAAGAAATTGTAACGCAGCGCTCCCTGTCCGGCCGACACGATGGCATCCACCACGCCATCATCGTCACGATTGGCTAACACATGCTCCAACAACAGTTCCGCCGACAGGCCGCCCTGTTTTTTGGCCGCCTGGTTAAATTTGTGGATGGCAATCTGCTGCTTTTCCATCCGGCGTCCGGCCGGCGTTTCGGTCATCAACTTGGCCCGCAAGTTGCTTAGTTTTACCAGTTGGTTGCCTTCGTTCATCTGCGAGGCCGCTTCCATGATAGATTGCAGCATTGCCATGAAGGTCTCGTCAATCAGGCCCATGTTCTCTTTTAGCAAATAATCGCGCACGTCTTTGTCCGCATTTGCCAGTTTGCGCAGCAATTCCGATTGTTTCCGCTGCCGGGCAATCATCTCTTTGGTAATACCTTCGGTTTCCAGAATATTTTCCATGAAGGTCTGCATACTAAGGACCGATTGCGGTTGGAACATGTAAGCGCGCCGCTTTTCCGGCGGGGTGTTTTCGACAATCTGGCGCACCAATCGGCCGATGATCTGTTCGCGCTGCATGGCATCCAGGTGCATTTCCGGCGGCACAAACGTCATAAACAGGTCATGGGCTGGATCATGATAGACGAGAGGCGTGCCAATCTGGCCGCTGGCTCCGCACTGCGGGCACACTGCCAGATTGAATTGATTGCTCAGGACAAACTGCTTTAATTCGGGCTGTTGTCCCACGTCAATAAGCTGAAAGATGTCAGCCGCATAGCGGGTCTGGCAATTGGGACAGGTAATTTGTGTCTGCATAAATTCTCCCTTGAAAATTTCGGATTTCGGAATAAAAGCTGCTCAGCGCCGCACGCCAACCTTAATCTGCGTCTATCCGCCGCATCCGTAAAAATCCGCGTGCTATTTCTTAAACGTGCAATGGTGGTGCTTTAATTTTTCGTGGCGAACCACGTATATTTGGCAAAGGGTGAAGCTATTGCTCTCTGGGTAATGAAAATGTGAAGGTCGTGCCGGGTCCATCGTCGTTGTTGGCAAACCAGATACGGCCGTGATGCGCCTCAATAATTGCCCTGGTCAAATACAAACCCAGGCCCGTCCCCTCGGTTTTGCGGCTTAAGGCATTATCCAGGCGCGAAAACTGCTGAAAAATGCGGTGCTGCTGATGTTCCGGGATGCCAATCCCTTCATCACGAACAGCCACGGTGACGTGATTTGAATGGACGATGCCCTTGAGGGTAATCTGACCCCCATCTATGGAATATTTGATGGCATTGCTCAATAAATTGTTAAACACCTGAGTCAGGCGACGTTCATCGCCCCAGATTGTGGGGAAATCCGGCGGAAAGTCAAGAAAAAAGAAATGTTTGCTGGTCTGATTGCTAAATTTGCGCACCACAGTCTCGGCGATTTTAGGCAGCATCACCTCGTCGCTGACGGCCAGGCTAAAGGTGCCCGCCTGCAAACGCGACACTTCCAACAAATTGTCAATCAGGTCGGTCAGGTTGTCCGCTTCTTCTTCGATGACGTTCAACGAATCGTCCAGAATCTCGCGGGACCAGTTGGCGTCCTGGCGGCGCAGCGTGCCGGCGTAGCCTTTGATGATGGAGACCGGCGTCTTAAGTTCGTGGCTGATGACGGAGATGAAGGTTTTTTGCAACTGCTCTTCTTCGCGGTAGCGGGTGAGGTCGCGCACGTTGGCGATGATGTCGGTCATACGGCCGTTGCCATCCAAAAGCGGCGCATACGTAATCCCCAGGCTAATCATGCTGCCATCCGCCGCCTGATGCCGGTCGTTGTGCGGGCGGCGGAAATCGCCTTCCACGTACAAATGGGCGGCTCCCGGCAGCGGCCAGCCGTTGGCAATCGCCCGGCTCAGATCGGTGTCCGTGCGCAGCCGTTCCCACTGCACCACGTCCTGATGATCTTGCCCGATGACTTCATTGGCCGACAGACCGGTCATGTTGCTCAACGCCCGGTTAAACACGGTGATATGCAAATGCTGGTTCAAAATCATCACGCCATCGGCGCTTTGCTCCAGGATGGCATCCAGCCGCTGCTTTTCCTGGTTCACCTGCTGGTATAAACGGGCATTACGCACGGCGATGGCCGCCTGCTCGGCAAAACTGCGCAGCAAATCGGCCACGTCCTGGGCAAAGATGTAGTTGCTGGCCTGGAAAACGTAAATGAGACCGATGATTTCGTTGCGCGAGATCATGGGGATGCGGGTAACGGCCGTTAACCCCAAATCCGCCTGCCGGGCAATCTGGTTCAGAAGGGCAGTTAATTCCGGCAGCGCCTTATGCTCTTCGCCTTCTTGATAAGGCACGCCGCGAATGAGCGGCGCAAAAAGGTCCACCAGATTGGCCGGAATGCCATACACGGCGGCTACCCGCAGCGTCTCGCTGTTGGGGTCAGACAACACAATCATGCCCGCCCGCCCCGACACAATCTCCACGGCCGCCTGCAAAATAATGCGCAGCACGTCGTGCAGGTCCAATTCGGCCGTCAGCGCCCGACTAATCGCCAGCAGATATTCTCTTTGCAAAATCCGCATGTCAACGAGTGCTCTTGCCATCCATCTCTCCTCAACGAACGAGACGCCATTGTAACATAGCCCCATTTGATTCGCATCTGAGGCCAGGCAGCAAGGTGGTAAAGTTATCCATCCAATCAGGCGGTGTTCATTCAGGCCATGCTGAGACTAAAAACTATTCACCACAGAGACACGGAGAGCACAGAGACCAAACCTGTAAATCCTCCGTGTTCTCCGTGGTGCAATCCCAGAGAAGCTGTGCAGTTACCATAAAAAAAGCCCAGGATGGCTTGTCCTGGGCTTGCTACCTGGTAAGTTGACCGGCCTAACTGACCGTTGATGGGTCAATGCCTGCCGCTTTGAGCGCTTTGTTATAGGCCGCAGTCGCTTTGGAATTGGCGATGCGCGCCTTGCGGACATCGTCGGGCGACATGTTGTCGGTAATTTCAATCAGGTCTGGCTTAGGGATACCGGCCAACGCAGCGGGCGCAGGAGCGGCAGCGACCGGCGCAGCGATCGGCGCAGCCGCCGGCGCAGCCGCCATTGGCGCAGCTTCGGCTTCTGCTTCCAACGCGCTCACGTCCACGCCGGCAGCTTTGAGCGCTTTGTTATAGGCCGCTTTGGCTTTGGAATTGGCGATGCGCGCCTTGCGGATGTCGTCGGCCGACATGCCGTCGGTAATTTCGATCATGACCGGTTCAGGAACGCCGGCTGCGGCCGCCGCGGAGGGTGCGGGGGCTTTGGCGGCGACAGGGGCGGCCACGGCCGTTGCCGGGGCAGCAGCGCCAGTTTGCCCGGACGCCTTGGCGGATTTGGCGGCGGCCGATTTGGCCTTGGAAT
>CALFEW010000262.1 GCA_937958365.1 uncultured Chloroflexota bacterium
ATTAAGGCAATTTGCTGCGCGCTGCTGCTTGTGGCTATCGTCGAGGCCAATAAGCGGACTGTGACCAGTACGGCCGTCGGGGTGGCGGAGCTGGTGATTGCGACGGCAACGAGCGCGCGGGTTGTTGTCACTACAGCTTCCGGCGTGCTGCTGCTTGTGGCTATCGTCGAGGCCAACGGCCGGGCCACGTCCAGTATGGTCGCTGGCGCACTGGAGCTGGTGACTATGGCTGTGACGAGGGTTCGGCCTATTGTTGTCAGGGCTTCCGGCGTACTGCTGGTAGCTTCTGACGCGAAGGTAAACGCCAGACCAGAGAGCAAAGCAGCCTCTGACGTGCTGCTGCTTGTGGTTATCGTCGAGGCCAACAAGCGGGCTGTAACCAGCACGGCCGTTGACGCGCCGCTCTCGATGGCCGATGCTGAAGCAAGAGCGCGGGCGACTGTGGCTGCGATGGAGTGCGTATTGCTATTTGCCTGCGATTCCGAGGTGAGGGCCAGAACAGAGACCAGGGCGATGTCTGGTGTGCTGCTGGTAGCCTGCGATGTTGCCTCAAACACCAGGGCAGAAAGCAAGGCAATATCTGGCGTGCTGCTGCCCGTGGCTATCGCCGAGGTCAACAAGCGGGCTGTGACCAGCACGGCCGTTGGCGCGCCGCTCTCGATGGCTAATGCAGAAGCAAGCACGCGGGTAATGACTGCTGCGACGGTTTGCGTGTTGCTGGCAGCCTGCGATACGGCCGTGAGCGTCACGCTATTGGGGAGGGTGATGTCTGGTGTGCTACTCGCAGCGGCCATCGCTGAGGCCATGACGCGAGCTACCGTTAAGACGGCCGTTGGTGAGCTGCTATCACTGACCGAAGCTGATGTGAGAGTGCGCGACGTCCCCAGCACGGCCGTTGGCGTGTTACTGCTGATGGCCGAGACTGAAGCAAGAGCGCGAGCCATCGTTGCGGCAGTCTCCGGCGTATTGCTGGTGGCCTGTGATGTAGAGGTGAAGACAAAAGTGGCTAGCAGTGTGATGTTCGGCGTGCTGCTGGCAGGCACGGCCGTGCCTGCAAACGGCCGTGTTACCGTCGTCGCTGCTTCCGGCGTGCTGCTGGTGGCCTGAGCATTGGCCGTCAGGTTATGTGTGCCGCCGCCGCTGGTGACAGTCAGTTCGGGCGTGACGGTGTAGGTGTCCAGTGCTGTGCCACTGGCCGTCACCCGAAATTCGTAAGTGGCGCCTACTTCGGCGTCACTCGTCACGCCAAGGCTCCATTCCAGTTCGGCGTAACGGTCGGCCGCGATGTCTACCGCATCGGCCGGGTTTTCGTCATCCTGAATGCGACCGGCCGTGAAGTCGCTTGTGGTTTTACCTGAGGGTGGTGTTAGCTGCGCAGTAGTCGCCGCGCCACCTGCCGCAATATTCCCGGATGCTGAAAGTTCAATGGCCGCCGGGGTGGCGGCCATCTCCCGGAAGAATAACTTGACGCTGTAATTCCATGCTGCTGCGCCGCTGTCGGCTACGCGCGCGCGTAGCCGGTTGTATCCGGCCACGGCTAGCGGCTCTGGGAATGTTAGCAGCAGCGGGTGGGAATGATTGACCTTTGTATCAATACGCCAGGCAAACGGGATTTGCGCGATCAGCACATCGCTGTCGCCCCGGTAAATCTCAATGATTGCCTCGTGAGTGGCATCGTTTGCCGGATTGACCAAATCGAACATGACGGCGACGGCCGTTAGCTCGATACCAAAGGTCAGACCTGGAGTGATTTCGGCGTAAGTCGAATAGCTCCATGCGGAAGCCCCGCTTGCCAGCACTAGACCGTTCGCGGCGGAGGGCAAAACACGCCTGTCATTTTGAGACATTTACCGACCCCACTGAAACGAAATGAAACGATACGAGACAAAACATTATCGGCTAACCACCGTAATAGAAAATCTTGATGCCGTTATAGGTGACAGACGTGGTTGCCAGTGATTGGCGGACGCGCACGGATAATCGGGCATTGGCAGCCACTTCAAGCGGCTCAGAGAAGGGTAAAAAGATGACCGGCTGATGCCCAACGGCCGAATCGATCCGAAAGACAAACGGCACGGTGGCAATGACCACTTCACTTCCACTTTCGCCGGTGGCAATGTCTATCTCCACTTCATGCGACACGTCTACAGCCGCATTGTTGGAATACATCAGGGCTAGAGCCGCAATGTAGAATACGGCCGTGATGGTGTTGGCGGGGACCAACTGGGTATATGCTGAATTGCTCCAGGCGGTACTTCCACTTGAGGCCCGCGATGCACCGGCCGCTGCCGCCGGGTACGCTTTGTATGCTGAAGTTGTTGCCATTACTCTACCTTTCTCCAATTCTGGCCGGAACCGGTTTCCCGATATTCCAACTGAAACTGCGTGTTGGCGTAATCGCTCTCTGTGTCGATCAGCACGCGCAGACGGGCATGTGCCCCTGCGTTTAAGCTAACATCTGTATCCTGTGCGTCCAGCCAGGTGGCGGAAACCTCGTCTCCATCATCCGCGCGCCAACGGAAGCCCTCTTGTTCGGCCGTGGCCGCAGCAACCGATCCCTTTACGGACATTGCAACCGCAGAGGGGCTTGTCCCTGCGCCAGACATTGTGGCAGTACCGGCCGTTCCCGCTTTTGTCCCGATAGCCAGGTATTGGCCGCTGAAGCTGTCTGAATCGAATATCTCTGTTTGCCCGCTGCCCACACCAGCATCTACTGATCCGTACGACGAAACGCCACAAATGCACAGATCGTTCTCGTCAGTGCTAAAAGCGCTTGTGGTTGCCAGGGTGTATCCCGCGCTGTTACCACTACCACGAATGGGGCTGCTGGTATCTACGTCTTGTAGGAAAACCAGGGCAATAACCGCGCCATCGCTCAGCGAGCCGTTCCATAGCCAGGAAAATGTCTGCAGACCGGATGCTGGGTTGCTTACATACCAGGCCGTGGACTGTTGGTAAGACGTGCCCGTATATCCGTCCACTTTTGTAAATCCGGCGCCACCCAATGAGGCGCTGGTTAAATCCCGTCCGTCTGCATTTGCCCAATACCCGGCGAACAACAGGCAGAGAGCAGCGCCTGATGGAACAGTAACGCTTTGGCTACCACTGCTGTCGTTCGAGTTGATCTCGACGATGCTACCTACAACGGACGGGACGGTCATTAGAAAAAGCTCCCTAAGACCTTGATGTCATCACCCGGCAGCCGACACCGGCAGTGGCGACGGCCGCGAATAAACCTAAGTCGGGCGACCATGTTATGCTTTGCCAGGTAATATCTGCGGTTGCCGGGCGAATTGTCCAATTAATACCGTCCGGCGATGTCATCACTCGGTTGCCAGTTCCGCTACCAGCAACCGCTGCAAACAAGCCCAACTGTGGCGACCAAGCAATGCTGCGCCAACTGTTTTCGGCAGGGGCTACGCGACTCGTCCAATTAATACCGTCCGGCGATGTCATCACTCGGTTGCCAGTTCCGCTACCAGCAACCGCTGCAAACAAGCCCAACTGTGGCGACCAAGCAACGGAATACCAGTTATTGTCTGCCGCAGATGCGCGGGCGGTCCAGTTGATGCCGTCTGGAGAGGTCATCACTCGGTTGCCGGTTCCTGAAAGGGCAACCGCAACAAGTAACCCCAACTCCGGCGACCAAGCAACGGAATACCAGTTATTGTCTGCCGCAGATGCGCGGGCGGTCCAGTTGATGCCGTCTGGAGAGGTCATCACTCGGTTGCCGGTTCCGCTGCCGGCAACCGCAACAAGTAACCCCAACTCCGGTGCCCATGTCAGCCCAAACCATTGGTTGAAAGCTGCGGCCACACGGATTGTCCAGTTGATGCCGTTTGGAGAGGTCATTACAGGGGTTGAACTATCAGTTGAGATTGATACGAAAAGGCCCAATTCCGGTGCCCACACGATAGGCGTCCACAGTCTATCTTGCGGCGAAGAACGGGTTGTCCAGTTAACTCCGTCCGGGGAAGTCATCACTCGGTTGCCGGTTCCGCTGCCAGCAACCGCAGCAAATAATCCCAATTGTGGAGACCAGGCGATACCTGCCCAAGTGTTGTCTGCTGGGGAAACGACCGGTTTCCAAACCTCTGTCCCGGTTAGTAGATTTGTGGCTATCCATTCACCTTCACGGTAGTGAGCGTCTGTGCTGCTATATGGCAAACACAGTCGCGTACCGGATGACCGCAAAATACCGCCGCTGCCAACCGCAATCCGTACA
>CALFEW010000263.1 GCA_937958365.1 uncultured Chloroflexota bacterium
GTTGGGCGGCGGCGTCCAGATTGAACAGGCCGGTGTTGAGTACCCGGTCGAGGGCGATACGGCCGTATCTGCTCTCCAGCACCACCGCGTCCGGGTTGAAGCGATGCAGATAGCTCTTCAATCGGGCCAGCTCGTCGGCCGTCACCATGTCGGTTTTGTTGATGAGGATGACGTTGGCGAACTCCACCTGCTCCACCAGTAAATCGGCCAGGGTACGGCCGTCGTCGTCGGTGACGGCTAATCCCCGATCCAATAGGGTTTGCTGATTGGTGTATTCGGCCAGCCAGGTGGCGGCGTCTACCACCGTGAGCATCGTGTCCAGACGAGCGATGTCGGCCAGGGAACGGCCGTTGTCATCCACCGGAAAATCAAAGGTGGCGGCAATCGCCAGCGGTTCGGCGATGCCGGTGGCCTCGATGAGCAGGTAGTCGAAGCGCGCTTCGCCCGCCAACCGGCCGATTTCCAGCAGCAAATCTTCGCGCAGCGTGCAGCAGATGCAGCCATTGCTCATCTGCACCAGCTTTTCTTCGGTGCGGCTCAGGTTGGCGTCGCCATTGCTCACCAATTGGGCGTCTATGTTCACCTCGCTCATGTCGTTGACGATGACGGCGACGCGCAGCCCTTCGCGGTTGTGCAGCACGTGGTTGAGCAGGGTTGTTTTGCCCGCGCCCAAAAAGCCGGATAAGACGGTGACGGGCAGGCGGGTGTCTAGAGGTGGTTGTCCGTTGGATTTCATGAATTGTCCTTCATTCTTATTGATATTTTATATCATTATTGTTGGCAAAAAAAACTACCCGGCGGCCAGACTCCAGGCGTCACGCACCCAGTTAACGGCCGTTTTCAAGGGCGATTGCGGCGTCTGGTTCCCATGCAAGCAGGCGTTGAAACTGGCCGCCAGGGCGTGGGGGTCTACGCCATCGGCCTGGCCGATGAAGACGAGGGAGGTCTCCGGCTGGCGGCTGCCCCACGGTTCGCCCACGACCAGGTGGACTCGTTTGCCCACGACTTGCAAAACGCATTGGCGGTCGGGGGCTTCATTCAGGTAGAGAAAGCCTTTGGCGCGGTAGATGGTGGTGGGCAGGTTATTGACGGCCTGTTTGATGGCTTTGAAGGTAAACGGCCGTTGCTCCCGGTAATGCCAGGTGTGAAACAACAGCGTATGGTCGCCATGCTCATGTTCATGCTCATGCTCATGCTCGTGGTCATGCTCATGGTGGTCTGCGTGGCCGTTATCTTCGTGCGCGGCATGAACGTGTACGTCGTGGGTGGAGCGAGTGGGCGGCTGGAAGGGCAGTGATAAACCAAGACCAAGCAGCAGGTCTACCGGAATTTGCCCAAAGCTCGTTTCCAGAATGCGCGATTGGGGCACAATCTGGCGGATGTACTGTCTGACGCGCGCCAGTTGCTCTGGCGTCACCAAATCCGCTTTGTTGACGATGACAATGTCGGCCGTGCCGATCTGGTCCATCGCCAACACCTGGTTTTCGCGGGGGATGCTGCCCACCTGTTCGGCGTCCACGATGGTGATGATCGCTTCCAGCAAAACGGCGTCGCGCAGCGGCGGCAGCAAAAAGGTGTGGGCTACCGCCAGCGGGTCGGAGACGCCGCTGGTTTCCACCAGGATGTGGTCGGGCGGGTCGGGGCGCTGGCAGATTTGCAGCGCGGCGCGGCGCAAATCGTCGCGGATGGTGCAGCAGATGCAGCCATTGGCCAGATTAACGGTATCTTCGCCATCCACGCCGACCACCAACTGCGCGTCTATGTTGACAGCGCCGAAGTCGTTGACCAGCACGGCAATGCGCAGGCCATGGTCGCCGTGCAGGATGTGGTTGAGCAGCGTCGTCTTGCCTGCGCCGAGGAAGCCGGTGAGGATGGTGAGGGGGATACGGCCGTTGGTCATTTTGCTCTCTTTCATAAGCGTCGTTTTACAGGGTGGGCAGCCAACCCTTTCATCTCCTTGTGCTGGGATAACAACAGGGACAACCGGCAGCATGGGTGGCCGGCTGTGTTTCGGAAGGGGAAACGGCCGTGCCGCGTCCCGTGTTGACCATGAACGAGGTAAGGCCGCGCACGAGCAGGTCGCCGCAAAACGGACAGGCCAGCGGATCATCGGCCTGGCTCATTTTGCGCCGTTCCTCGACTTCGATGTCACAATCAGGGCATTTGTAGACGTAAATGGGCATTGTTCTCGCACTTAATGATATAAAATATCATTAATGTTGACAAAAAAAGAAACGGGCAGTTACGGCCGTTGCCTTAACGATAGCAGTTTTCGCACAGCCCATGCAGTTCCAATAAATGGCTGAAAACGTGAAAATTAAACTGTTCCGCCAACTGCTGCGCCAGGCCGGTCGTCAGACAATCTTCAAACTCAATCACGCCATGGCAGCGCGTACAAATGAGATGCTGGTGGCCGCCATTGGCCATCAGGACAAAATGGGCCGCGCCCGTGCCCTGGTAGATGGGGCGAACGATGCCCAATTCACACAGCAAATCCAGTGTGCGGTAAACGGTCATGCGGCCGACTTCGGGCGCGTTTTGGCGCACGTGCTGCATCAGACCATCGGCCGTGATGTGCCCTTCGCAGCCTACCAGGGCGGCAATAATCGCCTGGCGGGAAACCGTCAGACGATACCCATGCTGCACCAAAACCGCCTGGATTTTTTCGACTTGCGCGTTCATAGGGAAGTGTAGAGTGTAGAGACAGAACATAGCTCTATCTCTACACTCTCTTACTTATCTCAAACCGGCCACAATCGCGTCTATGTTGGCGCGGAACATGCTGATGTAGCTGTCGGCGCCGCTGCCGGTTGGGCCAAGCGCGTCGGTGTGCAGCTTCAAGACCTGCACGTTGTCACAGCTATCCAGTTCAGTAGATACCGTTTGCGCCAGGGCGTCGTTCAGGGTATTTTCCGTGAAGATGGTACACACGTTGTGCTCTTTCATCACCGCAATCAGGTCTGCCAGGTCACTGGCGGAGGGTTCGGCCAGCGTACTGACGCTGGGGATGACTGTGCCCAACACGGTAAAACCATAGTCTCGAGCCAAGTAGCCGAAGGTGTCGTGGTTGGTGACCAGGAAACGTTTTTCCATCGGGATAACGGCCAATTGCGTCTCGGCATAGCTTTCCAATTCTGCCAGTGATTCCTGGTAGGCGGTGGCATTGGCGGCAAAGGTGGCGGCGTTGGCCGGATCGAGTTGGCTCAGGATTTGCACGGCGTTCTCTACCCAATGTTCGACGCTGTGAATGCTGAACCAGACGTGGGGATCAGCGCCGCTGTGGTGGTGTTCGGCTTCCTCGTCCGCATGTTCTTCGTCTGCATGTTCTTCTTCGGCAAACGCCAGGGGGGGGATGTTGGCGGAGATGGGTATGATGGGGACGCTTTCCCCGATGCTTTCCAGGTCGCCGACCAACCCTTCTTCCAGGTTCCAGCCGTTGATGAGGATGACGTGGGCGTCGGCAACGGCCGTTAAATCTCGCGCCGCCGGGCTGTAACTGTGGGGGTCCTGGCCCGGTCCCATCAACACAGTCAGGGCGATGGCGTCACCGCCGACCTGGGCCAGCACATCGCCGATGATGCTGGTGGTGGCGACGACGCGCAGCGGTTCGCCATTCAGTTCGGCCGCCGCCAATTCCGGCAGCGTGAGCATGTCCGCTGATGCGGTATGTTCATGGTCATGGTCGGCGTCGGTCTCTTCGGTGTGTGCGTCCTCAGTCGTTGTTTCTGTGACGGCCGTTGCTGCCGGTTCTTCTGTGGCTGAGCCAGTGGAACAGCCCACGGCCGCCAGCGCCAATACGATAATCACAAGCAGTGTTGTGAACCGTTGTAGAAGGGTATTTATCATTCTAATTATCCTCGCTCCTGTTTGATATTAAATATCAATGATACTTTATATCAAATATAGCTTCGGATTTCTAGAAGTCAAGGGGAACGGCCTGTCATTTTTGTGAACGGCCGTTTCCCCCACCACCATCCACACGCGCAAAATGGGGAGGGGGAACGGCCGTTTTGACCCTAAAATCTCGTTTCCATTTCCCCTGGTAATGGTTGACAAACAGCCCCGATGCTCTACACTTTCTCCAGGAAAGTAGTAAATTGGAGACAGCATGTTGCCCCAGTATAAACAACCGCTTTTACCATTGTGGCCTGCGCCCAAAAACATCGCGCTAACACAAACAGCCAATCCTATTACCAACAGGAGTAATGAACTCGATCCAGCCGAT
>CALFEW010000264.1 GCA_937958365.1 uncultured Chloroflexota bacterium
ACAAACAGCGGCGTCAGTTTTTCCATGATGGGCAGTTGGTCGGGCAAAATCTCCCACAGCCAGAAGAGGACGCTGTACTGCACGGCCGTTTCCACCCCAAACCCATGCGCGGCCAATGTCTCTTTTAACTCCGCAAAATAAAACGGCGCATTGATTTCGTCGCCCAACCACTTCGGATACAGCCGCCGCCCCCACCGGATGATGGGGTTGTCTTCGGCCGTTTCAATCAGGAACAATACGCCACCCGGCTTCAGGCAGCGCCGCACTTCGGTCAGCGCTCGCCCCACGTCGCCGATGTGGTGCAGCACATGTTGGATGTAAATCACGTCAAACGTTTCGTCGGCGAACGGCAGTTCCAGGCCAGAAGCCATCGCCACCGGGCCATGATGCGCCGCCAGTTGCACGCGGTCGGCCACCACGTCTATGCCGAAGGGAAAACGGCCGTACTGCCGAAACCGGCTCATATTCCACCCCGACGCGCAACCCAAATCCAAAATCCGTTGCGACGACGGCCGTGTCAGCACCGCCTTCTCCACCGCAAAATAGGGCAGCACCTTGTACCGGCTCGGCGACCAGTTCTCCCCAAACGTAACAGGCTTGCGATAGTCCATAACAATGAACAATGGACAATGAACAACGAACAGTTAACTGTTCACTGTTCACTGTTCATTGTTACTTTCCCTCTGTGCGTCGGTTTGAACAGGGCAAATTGCCAGATTTTCAGGCGGTGCAGCAGGTAGCGGCCGGCCACCCACAGGGTTTTCAGGCCATAGGTCGTGCTGGCGGTGAAGCTGATAGACGACGCTTCGTTGAAGTATTTGGTACTCACCGGCACTTCGGCAAAACGAAAGCCAAAATAATTGGCCTGAAAAATCATCTCGGTATCAAAGGCAAAATCGTTGGAGTTGCGCAAAAAGGGCACGGTTTCTAGCAGTTTGCGGCTGTAAGCGCGGTAGCCGGTGTGGCATTCGGAGAGGTGTGTGCCCATGACGAAGTTTTCAACGGCCGTTAAAAACCGGTTCGCCATGTACTTATAACGCGGCATCCCGCCCGCCAGTGCCCCTTCCGGCGGGATAAACCGCGAACCCAGCACAAAATCCCCGCGCCCCTCGCGGATGGCGGCGATCATGTCCGGGATGATTTTGGGGTCGTACTGCCCATCGGGATGGAGCATGATGACGATTTCCGCACCCAGGCGCAGCGCCTCCATGTAGCAGGTCTTCTGATTGGCCCCATACCCGGCGTTGTGGGGATGCACTATCAAATCCAACTCCAACCCCTGCGCCACTTTGGCCGTATCGTCAATGCTGCCATCATCCACCAGAATCACCTGATCCACAAAATCCGGCGGAATGCTGCGATAAGTATCCACCAACGTCTGCGCCGCGTTATACGCCGGCATCACTACGATGACATTCTTTTTCTCAGCCATGTTGCCAACAAATCTCTCTTAAGCATGAAGATTAGAGATTGAAGATTGGAGATTGTGGCCTCCACAATCTCTAATCTCCAATCTCCTCATGATTGAAGCGCCATATCCGTCGCCCGGACAAGTTTTTCGGATTGTACGGCCGTGCAGCCGCGTAACGCCTGGGCAATAATCGCCTGTTCGCGGGCCAGCCAGGCGGGTTCGTCGCCCTGGCCCAATTGCGCCAGCAGCACGTCGTAGGGCGGGAAGCCCTGGACGGCCTGCTGCCGTCGGTTGACAAAATCTATCACCTCGGCCGGTGACAAATCGCCGTCGCCGCTCTCGGTGAGCAGCACGATTTCGGTCAGCGCGGCCTGGTCGGTGTGGGTAACGGCCGTTACCAATTCCCCCACCGACCGCTTCGGCGGCGACCACCAGCGCTGCCAGAGCAAATTCAACGTCGCCGCCGGCCAGTGGCGGCGGCTCAGTTGCAGCCCGGCCGCCCGCACGGCCCGGCCATACAGCATGTTGCGCCCCCACAATTTGAATCGGTCCCAGTGGCCCAACGTCACGGCCGTTGCCCGCAGCACCCCCGGCGTCACCGTCACCGGCTTGGGAAAGCTCAAAGCCCGGCCGTCGGCCGTCAAAATCGTAAAATCATCCGACATAAAGGCATAATCGCCTGCCGCCACCAGCGGCAAAATCGCCTCCGTCTTGCCCTGGTCGCGCGCCGGTATCACCAGCGTCGCCTGTCCCTGGCGGGCCAGCGCCGCGCCATACACCAGCGCATACCCCCGCTGCACCAGCGCCCAGCGCAGCACCGGTTCCAGCACACTTTTGTACAGGGCAAAGGGCGAATGAGCCAGCGATGGCGAAACGACCACCTCGGTATAAGCCGCGCCGGGCATAATCGCCACGCCAAAACCAAAACGGCTCAACCGTTCGCTGTAGGTGATAGCCCCCGGCTGCGGGCTGGGCGTGCCGTGTCGGTCCACGCGGATTTGCACGTCTACGTGGGGCAGGGGTTCGGCGGTAGCAAAATAGGCCAGTTCCGGCAGAGGCGTCGGCGATTCCAGGCGCAGCAGGCCGTGAATGTCGTAGCGGTAGACGCCGGGCTGCCACATAGCCACGCCGCGCCGCGAGAAAACCCACTGCTCGGAGAGGGCGTACCGCACCACGCTTTCCACCAACACGGCCGTAAACATCGCCCCCCACGCCGGCCACTGCCAGACCGACAACAGCCCATACAACAGCGGCAGCCGCACGCCCAACAGGGAAAGCTGGTTGGTCAGCCAGAAGCGGCGCAGGCTCGGCCAGCCGGGAATCGTCTGGCTGCCGCCCAAAACCCAGCGTTCGATGACCCCAAAGCGCAGCAATATGATGAGTTCGGCGACGAGAACGGCCGTTATCCCCCAGGGTAGGGTTGTGAACTCCACCAGCAGGGCAAACAGCGCCACATCCAGCAATAAACTGCCCACCGCCACCGCCACCAGTCGCGGGAATGATTGGTTAGCCGTCAGCCGCAGCCGCAGCAAATGGCGGAAAAAGCGCATCCCTTCCTGAAAATCGGCCTTGCTTTCCCCTTCGTGGCGGCTGGCAAAGTCAAAATGCACCTCTGATACACGCAAACCGGGGCAGCGGATCAAAATCTCCAGCAGAATTTTGAAGCCATCGGGGCGTAAAACGGCCGTATCCACCGCCACCCGCCGCACCAGAAACAGGCCGGTCAGCGGGTCGGACACGTTTTTCAGCAGCCGGGGAAACCAGGCGCGGGCCAGCAGCGTCAGCAGTTGCGAGGTCAGCGCCCGTTGGCGGCTGAGGCCGAGCGGCCCAAAGGCGTCGGCCTTGCGGCTGCCGACGACGATGTCGGCCCCGGCTTCCTGAGCGCGGGCCAGCAGCACGGGCAGCACTTCCGGTGGATGCTGCAAATCGGCGTCCATCACGCACAGCCACGTCCCCTGCGCCGCCTGGAACCCTTCGACGACGGCCCCGCTGAGGCCGTTGCGCCGCGCCAGCGGCCGGGCAATCACCCGCACCGGAAAGGCAAAATCCGGCGCGACCTGAGCGATCACGTCTGGCGTATTGTCGGTGCTGTCGTCCACGAACACCACTTCGATGGACGTGTCGGCCAGCGCCGCCGCCAGCCGCCGCAGCAGAGGCGCAATGTTCTGCGCCTCGTTGCGCGTCGGCACGACGATGGTTAGCCGGTCTGGTTGCGTCTTAGTCGGCGGATTACTCATATGGGCGTATCTTATCTTGGATTAGGAAGGGCGTCCAACAGGCGTGGGGGAATCGTTATGAGTCAGGGGAGTTCCGTAGTCCGTGTTCCGTGTTCCGTGTCCCGTGTACGGCTTACGGAATACGGCTTACGTCAACAACCACCGGTTCACCCAAACGCGCACCATCCTCCGGGCGGTAGAGGCCGATTTGCAGGGTGTAGTCGCCGGGCGGCAGGTTGGCGGGCAGGGGGATGGTGTGCAGTTGGGCGAATTCGTCGCCCGGCTGCAACGTGCGGGCGGCCACGTCCAGCCCGTCGTGCTGGGCGGCCACGTTTCCGGTGGCGTCTAGCAGGTGGACAAAGATTTTCAGGTCGGTGGCGGGCGTGTGGATGGTGCGCCAGACGCTCAACAATTCCAGTGTCCCGGCCGGTGCGTTGGGATTGGGCTGGTAGCCGAACAATTCGAGCGTATCCGAGAAAACGGCCGTTTCCCCCCCCAACGTCATCCCTTGCAACGGTGAATCAGCCCATTCATACAGCCCATACCGCCACGTCTGCCCGGCCAGTTCACTCTGCCCACTCACCGCCGGGGCGTCCGGGTAAAACTGCTGCAAGAGCGGCTGGGTGGGTAAGTGGCCGTCGCCAACGGCCGTCCACACATCATCCGCCCTGCCGCCGGGCCACAAAAAGCTCGTCCGGGCGTCAAACCAGCGGGGCGTTACAGCGTTGGATTGGAAGGCGGCGTAATCGGCCGGGGCAATGAGCGCCGGGCCAATGCCCGACAGCCCCAGCCCCACCGCCGGGCCGGTCGCCGCCACGTCGTAGACAAACAGGGAGTAGTTGAGGCGATCATTGGGCGTTTGCCCTTTGAACCAGGCGTAGCGGGCTGGATTTTTCAGGTAAACGCCCTGCAATTGGGTGGCGCTGATGACGTACTGCCCCGGCGCGGGCAGCGGTGGGTAAAAGGGATCGGTCAGGGGGTCTTCACGGCCGTGCGGCCAGATGGGCGCTGCCTGACCCCGTTCGATGCCATAAACCGCCAGCGGCGCGGTTCCCAACCAGGCGACCTGATAGGGTTCCGGCAAATGGGCCGCCTCGTAGGCGGCCAGCGCCCCCAGGTCTTGCCCCCAATCGAGGTTGGAATCTACGGCTACGCGCCAGCCGTTGGCCGGGCCGCCGACAATCTGGTTGAAGTAGGCCAGGTAATGGGGGTGCAGCCACAGGCTTTCGCCGACCAGCCAGAGTAGCCCCAGCGCCATTACCCAACGCCAGGCCCGGCGGCCGCCGGACGCGGCCCACAGCCCGCCCACCAACACAAACAGCACCGGCAGCACCGGCAGCAGGTAGCGGTAGCCGATATTGACCCGGCTGATGAGGCTGGCCGCGGCAAAACCGCCCACCAGCAGCCACAGCCAGCCCTGCGCCCACCGCCGCTGCCGCCCGAACAACACCAGCGCCAGCGGCAGCAGCACAAGCAGCGGCAAGGGTGTTTTGACGGCGAACAAAACGGGGAAGTAATACCACCAGCCGCCGACGTTGCTTTGTCCCAACAAGAAAGAGGAATGGCCTTCAAGCTGATGGGCTTGCTGCAAGGCAAAATCCATTTGCAGCGCCGCCCAATCGAAGCGGTAAATGAGGAGGAAAACGGCCGTGCCCACCCCCAACCAACCTGCCAGTTCCAGCCACGGCCGTCGCCAACCCCGCCGCTCCACACCAGTCAGCAGCCGCCACAGAACAATCAGGGGCAGGGCGATCAGCACAATCACGCCGGAGAATTTGCTCGCCAACGCCAGCCCAACGGCCGTACCGACCAGCCCATAACGCCGCCAGCCGGGCTGCTGCCCGGCGTCGGTCAGTGTCCAGTAGCGCCATACGCCATACGCAGCCAGGGTGATGAAAACGGCCGTGCCTAAATCCGTCGTTGCCAGCGCCCCGTGGGCCAGGATGTTGGGGTCGAAGGTGAACAGAACCAGCACGACGAGCGCCGCGCCAGGGCCAGACCAACGTCTGGCCCAACTTGCCAGCAGCGCGGCCAACAGCAGCGCCAGCCAGACGACCGCCAATCGCCCCGCGAAGAGCAGTGGCAGCCCATTAGCGTTGGCCTGCCACATGAATTGTTTGCCCAACGCCAGCCAATCCTGAAACACCGCGCCGGTCATGTCGGGCGGCAGCGCGGGCTGAAAAGCCAGGCGCAGCGGCAGGCCAATGAGCGCGTTCACCAGGGGCGGATTTTGTACCACGCTCATGACTGTCCACTGTCGCCAG
>CALFEW010000265.1 GCA_937958365.1 uncultured Chloroflexota bacterium
CGCACTATCTCTTCCTGGTCGGTGACGCCACCTCCGATTACCAGAATTACCTGGGGCTGGCTCCGGCCAACATCGTGCCCGCGCCGATGGTGGCCGTGTCGTACAGCGGCGAAACTGCCAGCGATGCCCGGCTGGCCGACGTGGATGGCGACACGCGCCCAGACCTGGCGGTCGGGCGCTGGCCGGTGGATTCGGTGACGGCCGTTGAATCATTGGTGGCCCGCACGCTGGCTTATGAAGGGGGAACGGCCGTGCCCCAAATTCTCTTCGCCGCCGACGCCACCGAAAGCCAGTTCGCCGACATGGCCGGACGCCTGGCGCAAACCAGCGGCCTGGACGAGACGCAAATCAACCTGCTCATCGGCCCCACCGCCGACGAAGTGGTCGCCCGGTGGAATGACGGGGCCTGGCTGGCCTCTTACATTGGGCATGGCAGTCTGGCGCAGTGGGGCAAAGACAACGTCCTCACTCTGGATGCCGTGGACGAACTGCAAAACATTACACCGCCCATCGTGGTGCAGCTTACCTGCCTGACCGGTCTGTTTACCCAACCGGAACAAACCTCCCTCACCGAAGTGATGCTCACCCATGACAACGGCCCGGTTTTGACCGTCGCGGCCACCAGCTTGACGCTTTCAACCAGCCAGGAACCCTTTGCCGCGGCGCTGTTGACGCAATTAAACGATCCGGCCGTCGCCCGCATTGGCGACGCTTTTCAGACGGCCAAAATAGCCTTACCCGGTGATACCAGCGCCGACCTGCGGGAAATTAGCGACACCTTTACCCTGTTTGGCGATCCCAGCGCCCATATCGTGCGGCCCAGTCTGGCCCTGCCACCAAACGCTTGACACATGACCTGTCTCGTTGTAGAACCAACGGCGAACTTTGTCCGCGAGGGGGTACTATGATCGCCGAAGACCAGGAGAGCGTTTCTACCAAACCCGGCGCAACGACATCGCAAAAGCTGTTTTCGTGGCTGAACGTTTTGGTCGGCCTGACGCTGCTGGTTTGGGGCGTCTGGTACGTGGTGCGGCAGATTACCCTGGCGGAAATCGGCCGGGCGCTGGCGCAGGCAGAGCCTGTGTTTATCGCTCTGGCGCTGCTCGTTTTTTTGCTGACGCTGCTGGCGAAGGCGTGGCGTTGGCAGCTGCAATTTACGCCGCGTTCGGCGCGGCCGGGTTTTGGCGCGGCGTTTTGGGCGTTGATGTTGGGGCAGTTTGTGAACACGGCCGTTTCCTTCATGCGCCTCGGCGATCTGGCCCGCGTGTATGCCCTGTACCAGCAAACCGGCCTGAGCAAAATGGCGAGCCTGGGAACCCTGGTGCTGGAGAAAACGCTGGACCTGATCATGCTGCTGCTGACGGTGTTGGCGATTGTCCCCTTTGTCGTCGTGCCAGATTTCATCGCGCAGCAAGGCGTTTTGTTGGGCGCGGCGGCGCTGCTGGCCTTTGCCGTCCTCTATCTCATTGCCTATCAGGCAGAATGGGTGATACGGGTGATGACGGGGGGGGTACGGCCGTTACCGCGCAAGCTACAGCACCGCCTGCTGCAACTCACCACCTCTGGCCTGACCGGGCTGGCCGCCATGCGCAGCAAAAAAACCCTGCTCGGCCTACTGGCCCGTTCTGTCCTCATCGTCATCCTGTCCGTGTTGATGCCTTACGCCCTCTTTCCCGCATTTGGTCTGCCTTTTGGCCTGACCGAAGCGGTGCTGCTGAACCTGGGCGTCACCGTCGCCGCCGCCCTGCCTGTGCCCACGCCGGCCAAAATCGGCGTCTTTGAATTTGCCGTGGTGTTTATGATGCGCCAGTTTGGCTACGCCAATGAAGCCGTAGCCTTGAGCTATGCGCTGGTCTTCCACCTGCTCATCATTGCCCCGCAGCTCGTTCTGGGGGTGATAGCCGCCTGGCGCACGGATTGGCGCTGGTCGAGCCATGTTCCGTAAGCTGTACACCCTGAACGGGACGTAGAAACCTGACCAAAAAACAACCCTATGATTTCCGTCGTTGTTCCCGCTTATAATGCCGCCGCCACTATTTCCGCCTGTGTCCAGGCGTTGAAACGGCAAAAAGACGTTGGCGATGATTATGAAATCATCGTGGTGGACAATGGCTCGGTAGATGACACCGCCCAGCTTGCCTTGAATGCCGGCGCAACAGTAATTCAACAACCCAAACGCGGAGCGGCGGCGGCGCGCAATGCGGGCATTCAACGGGCATGTGGCGACGTGGTGTGTTTTACCGACGCTGATTGTGTGCCCCACGACACCTGGCTCAAAGCTATCATCGCTCCGTTAGCCGACAATGAAGTGATTGGCTGCAAAGGGGTGTATACCACTGAACAATCATCTCTCGTCGCCCGATTCGTCCAGATTGAATATGAAGACAAATACGATCGGCTGCGCCAACAAGCCTACATAGACTTCATTGATACCTACTCGGCAGCGTATCGCCGCCAGGTTTTGTTGACCAATGGCTGTTTTGACGAGCAGTTCTTTTTTGTGGAGGATCAGGAATTGTCTTTCCGATTGGCGACCAGAGGCTACAAGATGGTTTTCCAGCCACAAGCGGCTGTCTGCCATCTGCATAGCGACACGTTTTGGCGCTATTTTCGCAAAAAGTTTAGCATCGGCTATTGGAAAGCGCAGGTTATCCGCCGTTTTCCCACACGGGGCATCAGCGATTCGCACACGCCGCAGGTTTTGAAGGTGCAGATTGCATTGACGGCCGTATTTCTCGCCTCGTTGGTCCTGCCATTGCCAACAGCGCTGTTCGCTCCCGCCCAGGTTCAGTGGGCTTTTGTGCCCGCTCTGTCTGTTCTGCTGCTTTTCATTTTCACGACCTTGCCCTTTGTGGCGAAAGCGTGGCCGAAAGATACGCGGGTGGCGTTGGCTTCTCCCCTGTTGTTAGCGACGCGGGCGTTGGCTTTGGGCGCAGGTTATGCCGTCAGTCTGCTGCACCGCGAACCACACCTGGGCGGCGCCAACGAAGCCATCAGCGGCCTGAATTATGTTGGCAAACGGACGATGGATATTATCGGCAGTCTTTTGGGGCTGGTTGTAACGGCCGTTTGCGCCCCATTCATCGCCCTGTCCATCAAACTCGACTCGCCAGGCCCTGTTATTTTCAGGCAAGAGCGCATCGGCCAGGAGGGACGGCCGTTCACCGTTTACAAATTCCGCTCCATGAAAACCGGCGCAGAAGAGAATCTGAGCCAGCTCATAGACCTGGACCAACTGCCGGAGCCGGCCTTCAAGCTCAAAGACGATCCGCGCCTCACCCGTGTCGGGCGTATCTTGCGCCGTTGGAGCCTGGACGAGCTGCCGCAATTTTGGAATGTCCTGAAAGGGGACATGAGCTTGATTGGACCCCGCCCGGAAGAATCGCCAATAGTCGCCCGGTACAACGACTGGCATCGGCGGCGGCTGGCGGTTAAACCTGGGCTAACCGGCCCTATGCAAGTAAACGGCCGTGGCGACCTGCCCCTGGATACGCGCGTTCGGCTGGAAATAGAATACATCGAAAACTATTCCCTGCGCCGTGATCTTGTGATTCTTTGGCAAACGATTCCCGCGGTCATCAAAGGGACAGGAGCGCGTTAATCGTGCGTTCCGTGGGCCGGTTGTCATCTGTGCTGCTGCTGAGCCTGGTCAGCCTTTTGGCCTTCTGCGTCTACCTGCTGACCCTCGCCCCGGACCTGACCTGGGCCAACAATGGCGTAGATGGCGGGGAATTGATTACGGCCGTGTACACCCACGGCCTGCCCCACCCACCCGGCTATCCACTTTACCGCCTGCTTGGTCAGGTGATCGGCCGTCTGCCGCTGTACCCCATCGCCTACCGCTTCAACCTCTTTTCGGCCATTGCCGCCGCCCTGGCCGCCGGGGTGGTCAGCGTCACCGTCTATCAGACGGCAGCCGAACGGCGCAGTGGCTCCCTGACGGCCGTCGCCGTTGGCCTGACGCTGGCCTTTGCCGCCCTGGTCTGGAGCCAGGCCACCATCACCGAAGTGTATGGATTGGCCCTGCTGCTGCTGGCTTTGTTCCTGTGGGCGCTGCTGACGGAACGGCCGTCCTGGCTTACCGGCCTTTTCCTGGGACTCAGCCTCACCGCTCACCTGACGGCCTGGCTCATGCTGCCGCTGGCCCTGGCCCTGACGCCGCGCCGTCGCTGGCCGCGCCTGTTGGCCGGACTGCTGGTCGGTCTGCTGCCGCTGGCCCTGCTGCCCTGGCTGGCCGACCCCGCCAGCCCGGTCGTCTGGGGCGACCCGACGACGCTGCGCGGCTGGTGGTGGCTGGTGAGCGGCCAGTTGTATCGCGGGTACACCTTTGCCCTGCCTTTGGCCGACTTGCCGACGCGCCTTACCGCCTGGACGCCCATCCTGCTAAGCCAGTTCACCTGGGCGGGCATCCCGCTCATCGTTGCCGGGGTGATGATGCTGCCCCGGTCGGAGCGGCGGGTGGCGTATGGGTTGGCGGCAACGGCCGTACTCTACCTGCTGTTCGCCCTGTTTTATTTGCCCGACGACGCCATCAACCACACCCTGCCCGCCTGGCTGCTGCTCGGCCTGCTGCTCAGCCCGGCTTACCAAAGGCTGAGCATCCTGGCGCTTTGCTTGCCCCTGATCCTGCTTTTGATAAACTTCAGTGGGCAAAATCTGCGCGCAGATCAGCAGGTAAGGGAGCGAGCCGAAGCCTTACTGCCAGCCATTCCCAGGGCAGCCATCGTCGAAACGCCGGGCGACCCGACGATTTTTGCGTTATGGTATTTCCAGCACGTCGAGGGGCAGCGCCCGGACGTGGTTCTGGTGGATGAAGATTTATTTGCCCATGATTGGTATCGGGCGCGGTTGGCCTCGTTGTATCCGGCCCTGGCCGGTTTAGAGCAGCCGGACCTGTCGGTTTTTCAGGCGGCGAATGTGGGCGAACGGCCGTACTGCCAGGCCACCATCAACACCCATCTCGCCCCATACAACCTGACCTGCGCTGAGGAAACAAGTTCATGACAACCACCGAAACAAACGCGCCAACCGGGCGCAGCAAACGCAAATTCATCTGGATCGCCCTCTTGCTCTTCCTGTTGTTGCTAATGGGCTGGTTGGGGCTGAAAGCCTGGCGCATTGCCCAAACGGCCCAATCTTTGCTGGACCGCCGCGCCCAACTGGAGAGCATGGCCGAAGCCGGCCTGACCGAACTCGACCCGGACGAGACCGAACAACTGGTGATGGATGTGCGCCGGGACGTGTTGACTTTGAAGCGGGAAACGGCCGTCTTCATGCCCCTGACGCCTTATTTGGGTTGGGTTCCGAAAGTGGGGTCCACGCTGGTCGTTGCGCCGCAACTTATGGAACTGGCCGAAGCCGGGCTGGATACGGCCGCTTACAGCGTGCGCGGCCTGAAACCGGCGCTGAGCATCATCCAACAGGAAGCCGGGCCGGAAACCAACACCCTGGCCGCTCTGGTCGAAGTCGTGGCGGCCGCCGGGCCGGATTTGCGCGCCGCCAACGACTCGTTGGCTCGTGTGGTGGCAGCGCGGGCCGCCGTGGGCGACACGGCCGTTTTGCCCTATCGGTTACAAGAGCTATTTGCCCAGGCCGACGAATGGCTGCCGCTGGCTCAGGACGGGCTAAAATTCGCCCTCATCGCCCCACAGATGATGGGCATGGACGGCCCACGCACGTACCTGATTGTGGCGCAAAACGAAGATGAAATCCGGCCGACCGGCGGCTTTATTTCCGGCGCAGGGGTGATGACGGTGAGTGACGGCCGTATCCAGGACTTCCACTTCACCAGCGCCTACGACGTGGACAACTGGCGCGATAAACCCTACGACACGCCACCCGAACCCCTGGAAAAATTCATGGGCCTGGGCCTCTTCCTCTTCCGCGACGCCAATTTCTGGCCCGATTTCCCCACCTCCGCCGAAAAAATGATGGATTTGTACAGCTACGGCCAGGATTTGCCGCCGCTGGATGGGGCCATCGCCGTGGACCAGCGCTTTCTGCAACTGCTGATCGAAGCCATTGGCCCGGTGACGATTCCCGAGGACAACCTGGTACTCAATCAGGACAACCTGACGGAATCGCTGCGGCAGGCATGGGGCGTGCAAGATGGGCAAACGGCCGCCGAATGGGTGGGCAATCGCAAAGATTTTTTAGGCCCTTTTGCGGCGGCTATCAAAAGCAAAATCGAATCTGACTTTGGCTCGCTGGATCCGGTGGCGCTGGCCACGAACATGAACGCCGCCCTGCAAACGAAACATTTGCAGGTTCACTCGCGCCATCCGCAGGAGGAAGCGGTGTTGAGTGAATTGGGCTGGAACGGCCGTCTCGCCGCCACGCCCCTCGCCGACTTCCTGGCCGTCGTGGATACCAACGTGGGGTATACCAAAGCCAACATCTACGTCGAAAAGAGCGCCGATTACCAGGTTGCCCTGCAACCGGACGGAACGGCCGTCGCCGACCTCACCCTGCGCTATACCCACACGCGCCCAGACAACGGCCAGCCCTGCATCCACTACAACGTCAACATCTACGCCCAGCTCCCCGACTATCTCACCCTGGCCGACGCCTGCTACTGGAATTATCTGCGGCTCTACGTCCCGGCGAGCAGCCAACTGATTACCGCCACCAACCACGTCATCCCCGGCGAAGCCCACCGCTTCGGCCAGACCTGGCAGGGACCCGCCCAGGTCATCGCGGAAATGCCTGGCCTGACAACCTTCTCGGCCTATTTTCTGCTGCCCCTGGGCCAGACCGTAGACAGCCGGTATCAATACCAACTGCCAGCCGTCGTCCAGACGGGCAGCGACGGCCGTCAGACTTACCAGTTGTCTGTCGTCAAACAGGCCGGCAGCCACGTTTATCCGTTGACCGTGACCGTTACTTTGCCGGCAGGCGCTCAATTTGTCGCGGCCACGCCTGCGCCAACGGCCGTCAGTGAACCGTCGGCAAACGGGCAAATTGTGCAGTTTCAGCTAGATGTAGACATGGACCGCTCGATTACGCTACAGTATCAATAAATACAGGGGTATGTTATGCCACGACGATTCTTAATCTTTATTCTTTTTGGCGGATTGGCGCTGACGGTCTTATATGCACCTCGCCTGAATGCCCAGCGAGCCGCAGGGCTGCCCAACTTTACCATCCCCACGCCTACGTTCATGCCTTCGGCTACAGCCGTGCCCCCTACGGCCGTGCCTCCCACAACTGCACCGCCCACGGCTGTACCGCCAACGGCCGTGCCCACCAATCCCCCGGCAGCCACAGCCACCAACACACCCACCCCGGTGACGCTGGTAGCC
>CALFEW010000266.1 GCA_937958365.1 uncultured Chloroflexota bacterium
CCGTCGCCTGACCCGTGAAGGGTGGCAAGATTATCTGGCGCAGCAAGAACTGAAACCGGAGTTGAACTTTGTCGTTGGGCAGGCTCCTGATAACGGGCAGGCGCTTAACCAATCGTTGATGGTCCAAGGGGAGAAGATTGGGCAGTTGATGATTGCCGACCCGCAGGCCTTCACCAGCGACGCCGATGACATTATCACGGCCGTTGCCGAACGCCTCAGCAGCCACATCGAAAACTTACGCCTTTCAGCCCAAACAGAAGCAGCTTTGGCCCAAACGGAGCAGCAAGCCAACCGTCTGGCCGTCCTCAATGAAATGGGCGCTGCCCTAAGCAACGCCGACACGCTCAACGACATCTACCAGATTGCTACCCAGTATGCCGGGCAAATCCTGCCCAATGACCATACGTCGCTGGCTTTGGTAGATTCATCCGGCGACAGTTTTGTCCTGATGGCTTTGCAAGGATCAACGGCCGGTAAAATACTTGGCGAACATTTGCCCTTCAAAGGCACGGCCGTTGCCCGCGCCCTCCAGGAACAGCGGCTGCTCGTTGCGCCCCAAGACTTTGCGCTGAACGACATGCCCTACACCCGCATGTTGGCCGAAGAAGGTATGCAAAGCTTTATTTGCGCCCCCCTGATGGTCGGCGACCGGCCTTTGGGCGCGTTGAACATTGGCAGTCATAAAGCCAACGCTTTTGGCACAACCGACGCTTACATCATTCGGCAGGTTGTTTCTTTGCTGGCGGCCACTTTAGAAAGCCATCGCCTCTTTGAAGAAACCCGACGACGCGCCGAACGCGAAGCCCTGGTCAACGCCATCAGCCAGAAGATTCAGAATGCCCCGACGATACAAAGCGCCATGCAAACGGCCGTTACCGAATTAGGCAAGGCCCTTCAAGTCAAACGCGCCGTCGTCGAACTCAGCCAGACAGGGCCACTGCCCCAAAGATAGTTGGTTTTTATGATGGAGACCGTAGATATGGCCGACAGTTTACACCAAGACAACCAGACCGAAACCGAAGCCTCTCGCTTTCTGGAAAAAATGCAGGCGCTGCAAGAAGCCAGCCTGGAGCTATCCCGCACGACGACGTTGGAAGAGTTATACCGCCAGGCCATCGTCTTAGGCCGTTCACGCCTGGGCTTCGACCGCCTCGGCATACTGCTCTATGACGAAGCCAACAATCTGATGCGCGGCACGTTTGGCACCGACGAACAGGGCAACCTGCGTGACGAACGCGACTTCTGCCAGACGGTCGAAGATCAGCGCCTGCTACACGTGCTGCACAGTCCAGACCAGAGCAGTTATCTGCCAGACATCCAACTCCACGACCTGGGACAGCTCGTTGGCGAGGGGTGGCATACCCTGGCCGTCCTGCGCAACGGTGAAAAAGGCATCGGCTGGCTGGCGATTGATAACCTGTTAACCCGCGCCCCATTTGACCAGCGCCAGCGAGACATCCTCGTACTTTACGGCGTCACTCTGGGCCAACTGATAACAACCAAACGCCTGGAAGAAGAATTACACACCCTGACGGAACGGCGCACGCGGCAAATCCGCCTGACCACGCAAGTGTCCCAGGCCATTGCCGGAGCCGCCAACCTGGACGACCTCTACGAGCGCATCGTTACCGAGGTCAAAGAGCAGTTTGGTTATTACCACACCCAACTGCTGCGCTACGATCCCCAAACCGACGCCGTGAAGTTGATCGCCGGTTATGGCGAGATTGGGCGGCGCATGAAGGCAGTAGGCCACGCCATGCCGCTTGGCCTGGGGCTTATCGGCACGGCCGCCGCCACCGGCCAGACTGTCTTGCGCGCCAACCTGGTCAACGACCCGAACTGGCGCTCCAACCCGATGCTGCCAGACACCAGGGGTGAAATCGCCGTGCCTATCAAGCTGGGCGAAGCCATTTTGGGCGTACTCGACGTGCAAAGCGACGTGGCCGGCGCCCTGGGCGCCGACGACCAACTGCTGCTGGAAGGGTTGTGCGGCCAGATTGCCGTCGCCATTGAGTCTACGCGCCTGACGAGCGAATTGCAGGAGACGACCACATTTCTCGATTCCGTTATTGACAACGTGCCCAACATGCTTTTTGTGAAGGACGCCGAGCAGTTGCGCTTCGTGCGCCAGAACAAAGCCGGGTTGGCGATGTTGGGCATCACCCTCGATGAGATTGTCGGTAAGAATGATTATGACCTTTTCCCGCCGGCCGAAGCGGCATTTTTTATCGGCAAAGACCGGCAGGTGTTAAACAGCGGTTCCTTGTTGGATATTCCTGAAGAGCTGCTGCGCACGCCCACCGGCATTCGCTACTTGCACACGCGCAAAACGCCGATTCTAGACAAGAACGGCCGTCCCAAATATCTGTTGGGCGTCTCCGAAGACATCACCGAGCGCAAACAAACCGAAGATGCCCTGCGTCAGGAACGCGCCCTGCTCAACAGCCTGTTAGACTCTATCCCCGACCTTATTTTTTATAAAGACGTAGATGGCGTTTATTTGGGCTGCAATACGGCCTTTGCCACCTTCGCCGGCCGGTCGGTAGCCGACATCGTGGGCAAAACAGACTTCGACATGTTCCCCCACGACGTCGCCGCTTTCTTCCGCGAGCAAGACATGGAGATGATGGCGCAGGGCCAGTCGCGGCAAAATGAAGAATGGGTAGATTACCCGGACGGCCGTCGCGTGCTGCTAGACACCCTCAAAACGCCATTCTACGATTCCGACAAAAACCTGCTGGGGCTGATCGGCATCAGCCGGGACGTAACGACCGCTTACCATTCTCAGGAAGAAGTCTTACGTTTAAGTTATGTCGTGGAGCAATCGTTGGACGGAACGGCCGTGGCCGACATGGACGGCGTCATCCAATTTGCCAACCCCGCCTGGGCCGCCATGCACGGCTACGAAGTGGCAGAACTCATCGGCCAACACCTCAGCATCTTCCACACGCCGGAACAAATAGCCCAAGAAGTTGAGCCAGCGAACCGACGCGCCATCCAAAGCGGGCAACCACAACGCGCCGAAATCGGCCACAAGACCAAATACGGCTCTGTCTTCCCCACGCTCATGACCATTGGTCTGCTAAAGGATAACAGCGGCGCTTCCATTGGCCTGGTCGCCTCCGCTCAGGACATTACCGAACGCAAAATCGCCGAAAACGCGCTTCAGCTTCGCAATTCGGCCCTGGAAGCCGCCGCCGACGCCGTCGTTATCACCAACCCCAAAGGGAAAATTCTGTACGTCAACAATGCGTTCACGCACCTCACCCAATACCAAAGACAGGAAGCCCTGGGCGAGACGTTGCGCTTGATCAAGTCTGGTGTACACGACGAAGCATTTTATCAACAAATGTGGGCTGTACTGCTCAGCGGCCAGTCCTGGCAAGGAGAAATCATCAACCGGCGCAAAGATGGCACTCTTTACCCGGAAGATATGACCATTACGCCGGTGAAATCCGCCACTAACGAAATTACACACTTCATTGCCATCAAGCGCGACGCCGGCAAACGTAAGGAAACGGAAAACGCCCTGCGTGAAAACGAAGCCCGGTTCCGCACAATTTTGGAAAACGCCAACGAAATCATTTATACGCTCACACCCGACGGCGTCTTCCAATTTGTTTCACCTGCCTGGACCGCCCTCTTGGGCCAACCTTTAGAAGAGGTACAAGATCATCCCTTCATGCCTTTTGTCCATCCTGAAGATGTACCGGCCTGCGTCGCTTTTCTGGAACGCATCGTCACCACCGGCGAAAGCCAGCGCGGCGTGGAATACCGGGTGCGCCATGTAGATGGCTCCTGGCGCTGGCACGCATCCAACGGCTCGGCCGTCAAAGATGAGCAGGGCAACGTCCTCTATTACGTGGGGTTGGCGCAAGATGTCACCGAGCAAAAGGCGGCGGCCGCAGCCATGCGTGAAAATGAAACGCGGCTGTCTGAAGCCACACGCGCGGCTCGTTTGTATTATTGGGAACTGGATATAGCCACGCAGCAGTTCCTCTTCACGCCAGGATATTATGAGCTATTGGGCACAACGGCCGAAGAGGAGGGGGGCTACACCATGCTGGTCGCCGATTATGCGCGCAAGTTTGTGCCGCCAACTGAGTCGGCGATTGTGGAGAAAGAGACCATTGCGGCGCTGGAGACCACAGACCCCAATTACAGCCGCGAGTTTGATTCTTACAACATCACCACAGACGGCCGTATCATCCCCATTCGCGTGCGTTTCCGCGTTGTCAAAGACAAGGAAGGGCGCACCATCAAAACGATAGGGGCCAACCAGGACATCACCGACCAGGTGAAGGCGGAACAGGCGCTGCGCGACGCGCAGCAGCGCGCGGAAACGATTCTACGCTCCATCACCGTGCCCATGCTCATCTCCAAAGTAAGTGGTGGGCAAATCGCCTATGCCAATGAATACCTGGCGCATGCCATACGCCTGCCCTTAGAATCACTGATTGGCAATGCCACGCCTAATTTTTACGTGAGAAACGAAGATAGAACGGCCGTTATCAGCCAGATTCAAACGCAGGGCGGCGTACAAAATTACCAGTTGCAGTTCCGCCGCAACGACGGCGAATTATTCTGGGCCTTGCTCTCCGCCCAGCTCATAGACTTTGAAGGCGAACCGGCCGTCATCACCAGCCTCATTGACGTCACAGACCGCATCGCCGCCGAAGAAAAGCTGGCCCAACAAGCCGCCGATCTGCAAACCGTTGCCGATGTCAGCACGGCCGTGCGCGCCAATCTGCAAGATCAGCAAGAACTACTGCAACAGGTGGTAGACCTCACCCAAGAACGTTTCCACCTCTACCACGCCCACATTTACCTGCTCGACTCCTCCGGCAAAGCCCTGGTGCTTTCTGCCGGCTCTGGTGAAATTGGGCGAACCATGACGGCCGAAGGACGGCGCATCCCCCTGGCGCAAGAACAATCGCTCGTAGCGCGCGCCGCCCGCACCCGGCAAAGTGTTATCATCAACGACGTGCAGGCCGAACCCGGCTTCCTGCCCCATGCGTTATTGCCCGAAACACGCTCCGAAATGGCCGCGCCCATGCTCATTGGCGACCAGGTGATCGGTGTCTTGGACATCCAATCCGCCCAACCGAACGACTTCACCGCTGAAGACGCCAGCATTCATACCACTCTAGCCGCGCAAATCGCCATCGCTGTAGAAAACGCGCGGCTGCTTGAGCAGTCCCAACGGGCTTTTGAAGAGCTAGACGCGCTGACGCGCCGGCTGACACGCGAATCGTGGGAAACCTATTTGCAGAGCTTTGATGCGCAGACCAGAGGCTATACGTATCACTACGGCCAACCACTGAACCAGATGCATGACCTGGACCTGACTGCGGCCTCGATGGCGGCCGACCCATCGGCCAATCCATCAGCCGACCCATCAGCCGATGGCCTCTTGACCCACCTCTTAACCGTGCATGGCGAGCCAATTGGCAGCCTGACGCTCTACGAGGACCGAGAGGAAGAAGAATTACCGGCGCTGGAAACGGCAGAAATGGAAGCGATTATCGCCGCCGTAGCCGGGCAGTTAAGCGCCCGTATCGAGAACATCCGCCTGACCGACCAGACGCAGGCCGCCTTGCTGCTGACGGAAAATCTATACGATGCCGGCCGCCGCCTGAACACGGCCGGTGAGAATTTGCAAGAGGCGGTGGCCGCGGTGGCCGAAGCCGCGCCCATCTCAGCCGTGACCCGATTGATCCTGTTCCTGACAGAATACGATTCGTCCGGCGTCCCCAGCGCCGTCCGGCACGTTGCCAATTGGCACAGCGGCAAAGGCAATCCACCGCCGGCCGCCGGCACACGCTACACGCGGGAAATGCTGCAAAACATGGATGCATTTAACACACGCGAGGGAATAGCCGTCAACGATGTGACAACGGACGAGCGGCTTAGCCCCCTGATGCGTTTTATGTTCCAGCAGATGCGGACGCCATCGTTAGCCATCTTGCCGCTGTGGGTAGGCGACCGGCAGTTGGGCAGCCTCTTCCTGGAGACATCAGAGCCATATAGTTTCCGACAAGCAGACCTGGAACCATACCAGGCGTTGTCCGGCCAATTGGCTATCGCCATAGACCGCCAGCGTCTGTTGTATGAAGCCGAACAACGGGCTGAACGCGAACGGCAAATCCGTACCATCACCGACAAAATCCGGCGCGGCACGGACCGGGAGACGATTTTGCAGGTGGCGCGGCAAGAAATCGGGCAGATGTTAAGGGCAAAGACGGCCGTTGCCCAATTAGGCGCGTCGGCCAATTTGTTGGCGCGTTTGCACCAGCAGGTGATGGCCGAAGATGAAGCAACAAACACAAATGAGGCGAATTCATAAAAGGAGTATGCGCGAATCATGGCCCATTCTTTTCAAATGCAGGCAGATGGCATCTTGTATGTCAAAGTAAGCGGCAATTTCACGGAAGCGGATCTTGATGATTATCTGACGAAATTGCAGACGTACATCCAACCACTAAGCATGGATGAACGCCTGATCTCGCTGTTGGACGCAACGGAACTGGAACAGGTTTCGCCCAACGTCCGACGGGCGGTCAACGATTTTGTGAAAGACCCACGATTTGGCAAAACGGCCGTCTTAGGCACCAACCGCTTCGTCAAAGTACTGATAGATTTTGTCCTCCGCGCCAGTGGCCGCGACCACATGCACTATTTCACCGACAAAGCCCAGGCTCTGGCCTGGTTAAAAGACGGACTGACGCCTGAAAACTAAACACTAACAAGCAACCACCAACAACAAGCAGTTCGTATGTGCTACACGGGTAGGTAACGAATGGTAAAAGAGTTAACCCTCGAACAATATCAAACATTGGTTGAAGAGCAGGGACAGGGATTGTTAGATTTCCTGGCTTACGCCGCCACCGGCGATCTGGACCGCGAGATAGAAGTCCCCTCTGGCATAGACGTCTTCACTGATCTGGCAATTGGCTTAAGCTATCTCATTGACGACCTGCGCTCGCTGGTGCAAAAGGAACGCGAAGCCCAGGCAACGCTGGAGCAGCGTGTGGTCGAACGGACGCAGGAATTGGAAAGCGCCCTGGCTGAAGTTCGCGCCGTGCAGCGTCGTTATATCGAGCGCGAATGGTCGGTCTATGTAGGCGACGCCATCCTCGGTGATGCTCACATGCCGGCGGCGTGGGCGCCGGCCGTGGAAACGGCCGTTCTCCACCAACAAACCGCCCTGCTCACCAACACCGAAACGGCCCTGGCCGTACCTGTGCGTTATGCCGACGAAGTGTTAGGGGTGATGGGCTTTGGCAATGAAGCCAACCTGGTAGATTGGGGTGAAAGTGAGATAACGGCCGTAGAAGCCATCGTCGAACAGGTCGGCTTTGCCCTGGAAAATCAGCGCCTCTTCGACCAAACCCAGGCCGCCCTGGCCGAAACCGAAGAACAGGCGCGCCGCCTGGCCCTGCTCAACGAAATGGGCGCAGCCCTTAATACCGCCACCCAGACCGAGGAAGTCTACAAAATTGCCGGCGACCATGCTCTGAAAATCATCGGCGGCGACCGCGCCTCAATTTCCATTATAAACGAGACCAATAGCACATTTCAGATGATCCCGCTCAGCGGCCAGCAAGGCCCGCCGATTGGCAGCGGCCAACACATTCCTCTCGCCGGCACCGTCATGGGCGAAGTCGTCCGCCTGCGTCGCCTGGTTGTCCTACCCGACAAAAGCCTGGGGTTAAACGACTCGGTCGAGCAAGAATTCATCAAAATGGGCTTCGTCTCCTCCATGATCGCCCCGCTCCTCGTGGGCGACCAGGTAATCGGCGCGCTCAACGTAGGCAGCAAACAAGCGCAAGTCTATGGCCCCAACAGCGTCAGCCTGATGCGCCAGGTAACCACCCTGGTCACTACCACGCTAGAAAACCAACGTCTCTTCAACGAAACCCAGACCAGAGCCGAGCAGTTGGCGGCCATCAACCAGTTGGCTCAGGCTATCTCCCAACAGCTAGACCGCGACCAATTGCTCAGCACCGTCAACGAACAAATCCGGCGCATCATGCCCGCCGATTCTTTCATTGTCGCCTTATACGACGCTGACACGAACCAGGTCAGTTACCCTTACATCAACGAAAGTGGTGACGTTAGCCAATCTCCGGCCATGTCGCTCAATCCAAAATCCTATATCGCTCAAGTTGTCACCAGCCGACAAGCCGCACTGCACCACCTGACACAAGAAGAGGTAGCGGATATTGCTTTGCAGAACACCACGGTACACCTGGGAGACGACACCAAACCATCCTCGGCCTCTCTGATTTTTGCCCCGCTGCAAATTGGTTCACGTGTTACAGGGGCGGTATCTGTGCAAAGTTACGCCTACAACGCCTATACCCATGCCGACGTCACCCTGCTCTCCGGCGTCGCCAACAACATCGCCGTGGCCCTGGAAAATGTGCGCCTCTTTACAGAAACTCAGCAACGTGCTGCCCAACTGCAAACATTATCTTCCATTGAGGTTGCGTTATCGCAGGCCAACACAGAAGAAGAGATCGTGAGCGCTCTGGTCATGGCTTTTGCCCAAGACCCGGAATTGATCGTTTCGCTTAGCTATCTGACGCCGTATCCAACGACCGGTGTTATTATGAACAGCATAGAAACAGTCTGGTTTGACGGCAATTTTATACCGCCGGAACTGATATCTCCTTTCCAAAACGCGAGCGTGGAGACATTTGCGCTGACGCGGCTGTGGCGCGCCAATCCGAACCAATTCCTCTTCATTGCCGACGTGAATCAGGACCTGCGTGTGGATGAAGCAGTTTTAGCCGAGGCAGCCCAACAAAGCTGGCAGGCTGCACTCTTGCTGCCGCTGCAAGGTGGTGGTCAATGGCAGGCATTGGTCTCCTTCAACTGGCGACGGCCGCGCACGCTGACGCCTGATGAAGCGTTTCTGGTGGACCGCCTGATAGAGCCGGTGGCCGCGGTCATCGCCACCCGGCGCGCTCAATTGGCGCAGCAAGAAGCCCTCACTGAAACGGAAGCGTTGTATACGGCCGGCGCTGAGTTAAACGCCGCCCAAACCTTAGACGACGTGTTGGCGGCCATTCGCCGCCATACGGTGGCCGGGCAAAATGCGCAAATCGTCAGTCTGAACTATTTTGACCGCCCGTGGACAGAGCAAGAACTGCCGGAATGGATTGAGGTGGTGGCCCATTATAACGAATTGCCGGCCGATACTGTGTTGGCTCGCTATCCGCTGGCGGCTTTTCCGGCAGCCCAAACCATGCTGCGACCGGATGCCGCTACGGCCGTTGACGACATTGCGACCACGCCCAACCTGGATGAAGGGTCGCGCACGTTATACATGCAGCAATTTGGCGCAAAATCCACTATTTTTGTGCCGCTGGTCGTTGCCGGACGGTGGGTGGGTTATATCAATGCCATTTATCAGCAGACCACGCTATTTTCGGAAAAAGATGTGCGGCGGCTGATGGCTTTGGCCGGCCAGGCGACGGTAGCTATGCAGAACATTCAACTGCTGCAAGAGACGGCGCGCAAGGCGCGGCGTGAACAACTGCTGCGTGAGATCACGGCTCAGGTGCGCAGTTCGGCAGACGTGGATACGATTATGAAAACGGCCGTGCAAGAAATCGGCCAGGCTCTTGGACGGCGTACCTACATCTACGTTGGCAGCGAAGAAGAGTCCCCGGCTAACGCGCCCCAGGCCAAAAAGGGCACTAGCAATTTAACCGATCAGTACGGAGCGTGACATGAGTAACGATCTAACCCATCGCCCTCACTTCAACCTGAATACGGCCGTTCTGCCCCAGTTGTTCGAACATGCGGCAGATTTTGTAGCCATTCTGACCCCGGATGGCCGGCTGCAATACCTTAATGAAAACGGCCGTTTTCTCCTCAACATTTGGGACGATGCCGGCGTTGCTGACCTTTCTCTGGCAAACATCATTACCGAAGATGAACTGGCCTTGCTGCAAGAAGCGGCCATCCCTACCGCTTTGCAAGAAGGCATCTGGCAAGGGGACGGCGTCTACCTCAGCCAGGAAGGTATGTCCATTCCCGTCGCGCAGAAACTCATCGGCGCAACCGATGACGCCGACCAA
>CALFEW010000267.1 GCA_937958365.1 uncultured Chloroflexota bacterium
TGCCCTCATCTTCATCGCCTCCATGATCTAATCCCACTTTGACTGAACCTGCTGTGAAAGCGGCGCTGCCAGAACCCGGCAGCGCCGCTTTTTTGTTCATTCACCATCACAAATCCCCAACCAACGAACCCCACATATTCCTTAAAGGTTGCCCAACCTTAAAGGTTGCCCAACAGGTCCGCCCCGGTATTGTATGTCTACAGAGTTAGACTACAATATTTTTGGTGGTCCGGCGGCATAGCCCAAAACCTCCAACTTTTTGACGACTGATGAGGATATAACTGTTGCGCAAGCAATTAAGAAAATTATTCTGGCTGACTTTAGGTCTGGCGACTTTAATGATAACCGGTTGTGGGGCGTTGGAAACCCCCGAACGGGCGCCTTTGCCAACACCCGTAGCGACGGCCCGCCCTTTTGATGCGAACCTGGGAACCGTCGGCGAAATGATTCTGGACCCAATTAGCGACGTGTCGCCCAAGCGTGATCCCAACATTGCCATGCTGATAGAACAGGTGTCGCAGCAGCAGTTGATGGGTTACGTGCAGCGCATGGAAGGCTTTGGCAATCGCAGCGCGTTTAGCGATGTGGAATCGGAGAATTGGGGAATTGGGGCGACGCGGCGCTGGGTTTATGAGGAATTTGTGCGGGTGGGCAACGGCCGTCTCCAGGTTAGTTACGACGATTTCCCCCTCACCTACAACGGCTACTCCGCGCCACAAAGCAACGTCGTGGCCGAACTGCCGGGCAACGGCACAAGCAACGGCGTCATCGTGTTGATGGCCCATTACGACAACCGCGCCCCCGACATTCTGGACGGCGAAAGCCGCGCCCCAGGCGCCAACGACAACGGCTCCGGCATCGCCCTGCTGCTGGAATCGGCCCGTTTGCTCAGCGCCCTGGAATGGAACCAGACAATCATCTTCCTGGCAACCTCGGCCGAAGAAGAGGGCACAGTCGGCTCGCGCCACTTCGCCCAAAACGCTTTCCTGGACAGCATGAACATCCTGGCGGCCATCAATTACGACGCAGTTGGCGGACGCAGAGGAATTCCCCAGTCGGCGCGGGCGTTTGCGCCAGGTCTGGTTTACTCTCCTTCCGGGCAATTGGCTCGCTATTATGAATACATCGGCGGTCTGTACGTACCGACTTTTCCGATCACGGTGCTGGATGCGCTGGATCGGGAAGGGCGTTGGGGCGACCACCGGGAATTTGTCAGCGTGGGCATACCGGCCATCCGGGTGATTGAATCAGAAGAAGACCCGGACCTGGTCAACTCGCTGCGCGACACCTGGGACCGGATTGATTACGCCTATCTGCAAAAGATAGTGCAGTTGAACGTAGCCGTAGCCGCGACGTTGGCCGGCGCGCCCATGCAGCCACCGGCGCCTGTCGTCAACACAACCGATGCTTTGGGTATGTACCAACTGCTCTGGCCGGTAGCGGAAGATGTGGCCGGGTATGCCATCTCTTTCCGGCCGATAGAGATGACGTCTCATCCGGTTTTTCGGCTGGTGAAAGCGCAGCAGGCGGGCAACGTGGGACTGACCGGGTTTGACCCGGCCGCCAACTACGTGGTGAGTGTGGCGGCGTTGGATGAAAACGGCCGTCTCAGCTATTTTTCCCCCGAAATCATCGTCGGCCCGGATGCCCTGGCCTTAAGCCAATAACATTGACAAGCCCCATCGCCTTTGATACCATTCTGCCCAGTTCTGTGGATAGCCCACCCTTTTCTGTGGGGAAACCCACCAGGATGTGGATAACCTGCAGAATGCACTTCACAACTGAATAATTTAATCACCTACACTTCTTATCCAGAGAGGCAGAGGGACCGGCCCGATGAAGCCTCGGCAACCTACTTGCAGCCATTGATGGCAGCAAGTCATGGTGCCAATTCCGGCAGATGTGATTCCCAGCGGTGGGGATCTTCTGGAAGATGAGAGTTAGCGTTATGCTTACCTGCAACGCCTCTTTTTATCTTCCGAAAAGAGGCGTTTTTGTTTGTCACTACCTTTGCATTTTTAAGAAATGGGACGCGGATTTTCACGGATGCGGCAGATTAACGCGGATAGTGCTGGTTTTTATCCGCGAAAATCGGCTCTATCCGCGTTTATCCGCGTCCCATTCATCAATCTGCAAACATAGTGTTTGTCCAAGACAGCTTACGATCAATCGTCAATCCGAAATCCGAAATGGAGTAATCCCATGACCCTAGTAATGAAATTCGGCGGAACCTCCGTCGGCAGCGCCCAGGCCATGCGCGAAACGGCCGATCTTATCCTCAACGCCCGCGAAGAGTGGGGCCAGGTTGTCGTTGTGGCTTCAGCCATGGGCAGCAAACCGGTGAAAGTGACCGACCTGCTGCTGAACGGCGCGTCTACCGCCCTCGCCGGTGACGCCGAAACGTACCAAACTGTAGCTCACACCTTACGCCAGGTACATTACGAAGCGATAGACGGCCTGCTGGCCCCAGAAGGGGAACGGCAAAAGG
>CALFEW010000268.1 GCA_937958365.1 uncultured Chloroflexota bacterium
CCCCACAAATTGAAAGGGCAGACCGGGCGCGTCTTCAAGCAGCCTGATATTTTCCGCCAGCAGTGTTCCGCCCTGAATAATGACGCCATCTACGCGCACCTCATCGCCGACATCAACGCCGGCTTCAATCTGCGTTTGGGCATTGACGATCACATTTTGCCCGGCCACGACCCACACCGGATTACCGATGCTTTCTACCGCGCCGGTAAAACTAAACCGATTCGCCAGCGCCCGGTGCAGCAGGATGATACGGATTGCCAATTGGCGGCCATCAGGCAGAAGAGACCCTTCCACACGCACCAGATCGCCAATCTGGGGATTGCCTACAATGTGGCTGTCCGCATTGGTCTGAAAGGTTTGTCCGGCGATAACCCAGTTCTCCCCGATTTGGGCTACTTCGCCTTCGCCGCTCATAAACAGATATGGTGCGGTAGGCGGCTGATCGGCAACAACGGTGCTGCCCTGCCCGCTGATGACGGTAACGCTGACATCCTGATTGCTTACTTCGACCTCTCCCTCGCTCACAATGAACTGCACCAGGCTGGCGTTTTGCACGACGACCTGAAATTGTGTGCCATGCACCGTGCCTGTTCCGTTTGGCGTATCTACGACGTAGCTGCTGTCGTCTTCACGTGGAACAACATCGTGCTGGCTTTCGCCGCGCAATTGGGTCAGGGCAATGGTGCGGGAGCCGTCGGCAGGGGCGGGGGCATTGAGGGTATCTATGGAAAGTTCACTTTCTGGTCCGATTCGGGCCCAACTGCCATCATAGAAGCTGAGGGTAACACTGGATAAGGGGCCGGTGCGCAGACTCTGCCCGGCGGCCAACGAGGTGGTTTGGGTAACGGCCGTCCACGACCCATCAGTGCCTTGAACTTCCACTAGACCTTGCATATCTTGGAGAACGGCCGTTTGTGCATCCAACGCCAGCGCAACGCTCATCATTGGTAGGAAAGTAGTATGGTTAGGCGCGGCGGCAGCAACGGCCGTTGCACCGGCATCAGGCGCCAGCAAACCTGCTGACGCTGTTTCACTCTCTGCAAAGGGGGTGGGTTGGGTGTCCGTCTGGTTAGCCAGAGTCGTGGGAGCTTGATCGGCCACCATGGGCACGTTATCTTTATTACCGGACAACCACCAGGATGTCCCGGCCCAGGCAGCCAGTAAAACCGCAAAAACAAGCACGAAGGCGAATCCAGCAGGCAGCCATTGTTTGCCCTGAACGGGCGTCAGCAGTTGCTGCCAGATTGCCAGGAACGATAGGCGCAGGTTTCGCGTGGGAGATGGCGGTGTAGCAGGGTGCAAAAGTCCGGCAGCGGCTTGCAGCACGACCACACGCTGTGCCGCTTTGACCGGCGCATATTCCTCAGCGTCCCCTTCTGCCTGCATGGCGGCAATCAGCCGAATAGCTTGGGCATCTTCCTCAGGCAGACCCATCAGACATACAGCCAGAGGTTCTCCTGCTTCTAACTGTTCAATACGTTGTTGTAGTAAATCGTCCATTTCATTCATAAGAACCTCGCAACCTTAGGGCGCAGTTTTTAGGGATATAACCAAAGCTAGAATCCCGCGACGTTGTAGTGTTTTGACGGCGCCAATGGTTTTATCCAATGCCGCCGCCGCTTCCTTAAGCGAAAAACCGGCAAAAAAGCGTAAAATGATCACCTCTCGTTGTGTTTCATCAATCTTTTCCAGACTTTGCAGCAGGTGGGTGCGTTCAAACTTATCCTCTGTAATAAACGCCGGGTTGTCATGATGATTATTCCTGTTTTCGGCATACTCCATGGGTATAAGTTGATAGGCGTTATCCTTCTGGTAATGGCTTCTGATGAGATTCAGGGCGATCTGGTGTAACCAGGTGGAAAAGAGAACGCCTTCCATCGTGCGATATTTGGGTAGGTTCTCCACCATCCGCAGAAAAACTTCGCCTGTCAGGTCTTGGGCTAGGTGAACATTGTGTACTTTTGCGCGCACGTATTTAAAGATACGCAGCCAATGGCGGTCATAGAGTTCCCCCACTGCCTCCAAGTCGCCATTTTGGGCCAACTCCACTAATTTTGCGTCGCTCAATTCGCTCATCTGCTATCCTTGTCTTGATACAAAGGCTGTTTGGTATTATTAAACTGGAATGGTTGAAAAAAGTTTCAAATTGGGTTCATGTTAATGTTATAAGTTTTTCGCCATTCGCTAACCAGCGGTTAAAAACCGTGGCTTTGGCGGCAAAGTTGGTCTGCGCCGACTCGTTACCTCCGCTGATAATGAATAAGTAAAACAGCTAAGAAAAGTTGCATCAACCCCTGCTGCAAGAATCGCAGTCGAAGAAAATTACACGTCGTACGTTGTTACGGCCACAAATTTGCGTCATACGCGGAAATTCATGTAGGCGCAAAATTAAAAGGAAAATCTACAAAACGATAATGCAATGCAGCCGACATGACTTGATAACCGTAATCAGTTACTCGATACAGGGGTGAACCAGCCACCCTTTCCC
>CALFEW010000269.1 GCA_937958365.1 uncultured Chloroflexota bacterium
AATGGTTAGTTGATAGTGGATAGTTGTTAGCCAAAACTATCAACGCCCAACTACCAACTCCCAACTAAAAGGAGATTCATCTTGGCAAACATCTTTTACGACAAAGACGCAGACCTGAGTCTGTTAGACGGCAAAACCGTCGCCATTATCGGTTATGGCAGCCAGGGCCACGCCCATGCGCTGAACCTGAAAGATTCCGGCGTGAACGTGGTGGTGGGCCTGTACGACGGCAGCAAATCGTGGGCGCAAGCGGAAGCGGCTGGACTCGCCGTCAAAACCGTCGCCGAGGCGACGCAAGCGGCCGACGCCATCATGATTTTGACCCCGGACACCAGCCAGGCGGCCATTTACAAATCGGACATCGAGCCGTACCTGACGGCCGGTAAAACCCTGATGTTCAGCCACGGCTTCAACATCCGCTTTGGGCAAATTGTGCCCCCGGCGAACGTGGACGTGAGCATGGTGGCCCCCAAAGCGCCCGGCCACCGCGTGCGCGAGGTCTTTGCCGAAGGCGGCGGCACGCCCGGCCTGGTGGCCGTGCATCAAGACGCCAGCGGCCAGGCCAAAGCGTTTGCCCTGGCCTACGCCAAAGGCATCGGCTGCACCCGCGCCGGGGTCATCGAAACGACCTTCTCCGAAGAGACCGAGACCGACCTCTTTGGCGAGCAGGCGGTGTTGTGCGGCGGTGTGACGGCGCTGGTGGATGCTGCATTCAACACCCTGGTCAACGCCGGCTACCAGCCGGAAATTGCCTACTTTGAATGTATGCACGAGCTGAAATTGATCGTGGACCTGATGTATCAGGGCGGCATGAGCTACATGCGCTACTCCATCAGCGACACGGCCGAACACGGCGATTACACCGCCGGGCCGAAAATCATCACCGACCAGACCAAAGAGGCGATGGCGCAAATCCTGGCCGACATTCGTTCCGGCTCTTATGCCGAGGGTTGGATTGACGAGAATGCCAACGGCCGTCCCTGGTTCAACCAGCGCCGCGAAGAAGCCCGCACCTCGCAGATCGAAACGGTGGGTAAGCAGCTGCGCTCGATGATGCCGTGGCTGAACCCAAAAGAGATTAATTAGCGGGTAGCGGGTGGCGAGCAGCGTGTGGGTGTATCTACACGCGCTGCCCGCTGCTCGCTACTCGCCCAAGGAGAACAAAATGGACGAAGATGGGGTTGTGAACAAGGATAGCGTAATCTTTTTTGATACTACCTTGCGCGACGGTGAGCAATCGCCGGGGGCGACGTTGAACGTGGATGAAAAGTTGGAGATCGCCCGGCAGCTTTCGCGGCTGGGCGTGGACGTGTGCGAAGCGGGCTTTCCGATTGCTTCGCCCGGCGATTTTGATGCCGTGCGGCGGATTGCCGAGGAAGTGGGACCGTTGGTAGACGGCCGTAAATCCGGCCAACCCATGGTCATCGCCGGTCTTGCTCGCGCCAGCCAGGTAGACATCCAACGCGCCTACGACGCCGTCAAGGTCGCGCCGCGCCATCGCATCCACACCTTCCTGGCGACGAGCGACATCCATTTAAAGCACAAACTCAAAATTGACCGCGAAGAGTGCGTGGACCAGGTGATTACGGCCGTTACCTTCGCTCGCAGCCTGTGCAATGACATTGAATTTTCACCCGAAGACGCCGGCCGTTCCGACCCCGACTTTTTGGTCCAGGTCCTCGGCGAAGCCATCAAGGCCGGCGCAACTACCCTGAACATCCCCGACACCGTCGGCTACACCACCCCGGACGAATTTGGCTGGCTAATCAAATACCTGATCGCCAACACGCCCGGCGCGGACAAAGTCGTCTGGTCGGTCCACTGCCACGACGACCTGGGGCTGGCGACGGCCAACACCCTGGCGGGCGTGCAAAACGGCGCGCGCCAGGTCGAAGTGACCATCAACGGCATCGGCGAACGCGCCGGCAATACCTCGTTGGAAGAAGTGGCTATGGCGATTGCCACCCGGCCGCAAACGTTCAACTTGCAAACCAACATAGACACCACCCAGATCATTCGCACCAGCCGCATGGTCAGCGCCTACACCGGCATGGTGGTGCAGCCCAACAAAGCCATCGTCGGGGCCAACGCCTTTGCCCACGAAGCGGGCATCCACCAGGATGGCATGTTGAAAAACCAGCAAACCTACGAAATCATGCGGCCGGAAACGGTGGGACTGCACGCCTCTAAATTGGTGTTGGGCAAACATTCCGGCCGTCACGCCTTCCGTATGCGCCTGCAAGACCTGGGCTATGGCGACCTGGACAAAGAGGAATTGGACGCCGCTTTCCAGCGCTTCAAGCGCCTGGCCGACAAGAAAAAAGTCGTCACCGACGCCGACATTGAAGCCATCATCGCCGACGAGATTTACCAGCCGCCGGAAATCTGGAAGCTGAACCACATTCAGGTGTCGTGCGGCGACCTGAGTATGCCCACCGCCACCGTCAGCCTTACCGGGCCGGATGGCGTGGAATACCGCGACGCCGCCCTGGGAACTGGCCCGGTGGACGCCGTCTATCAGGCGGTCAACCGCATCGTCGGCGTCTCCAATCGGCTGACCGAGTTCACCATCAACGCTGTGACCGAAGGGCTGGATGCCGTGGCCGAAACGACCATTCGTCTCCAGCCGGAAAACGGGGGCACGGCCTACAGTTTGAATCCGCAGACCAACCAGCCGTTTGTGCGTACGTTTAGCGGCCATGGAGCCAGCACCGACATTGTGGTGTCCAGCGCCCGCGCTTACATCAGCGCCCTGAACAAGATGTTGGCAGCGCGGGAGGAATATTCTAGCGAGGTTTCAATGACGGCAGGATGAGCAATGAACTATCAACTGTCAACTGCCAACTATCAACTATCAACTGTTTTCCAGGAATGATCTGTGGTAGATAACGGCCGTGTCTGGCAAGCCAATACCCTGGTGCAAACCTATCTCACCGGCGTGCGTGGGGCCATCCCGCACGCCAACGAGCAAATCGAGGTAATGCTGCGCCTGATCCGCGCCGCCTGCCCGGATGTGGGCCGCTTCCTCGACCTGGGCTGCGGCGATGGCATCCTGGGGCGGGCGATTCTGGACGAATATCCGCGCGCCCAGGGAGTGTTCGTGGATTTTTCCGAGCCGATGTTGGCGGCGGCGCGGGAACGGTTGGGTGATGGGGGAGATACGGCCGTCATCCTGGCCGATTATGGCGAACCGGGCTGGACGGAAAAGATAATTGCCAATGGTCAATTATCAATGGTCAATGGTCAATTTGATGTGGTGGTGTCTGGTTATTCTATTCATCATCAGCCGGATGAGCGGAAGCGGGAGATTTACGCGGAGATTTATGGGCTGCTGCGGCCGGGTGGGATTTTTATTAACGTGGAACACGTCGCCTCGGCCACGAAGTGGGTGGAACGGCAGTTTGACGAATTATTTGTGGACGCGCTGTATCGTTACAGCCAGACGCAAAACCTGGGCAAAAGCCGTGATCAGATGGCCCAAGAGTTCTACTACCGCCCGGATAAAGTCGCCAACATCCTGGCTCCGGTGGAAACCCAGTGCCAATGGCTGCGCGCCATCGGCTATGAACACGTAGATTGCTACCTGAAAATTTTTGAACTCGCCGTTTTTGGCGGGGTCAAACGTAAAGATTGAAGATTAAAGATTGACGCATTGGTTATTCTTTAATCTTCAATCTTCACCTTTCACAAAGGAATTCTTATGGAAAAACGTCCTCAGACCATCATTGACAAAATATGGGACAATCATATTGTGGTGGATGAGCCGGGCAGCCCGGCTGTGTTATACATTGATTTGCATCTGGTGCATGAAGTGACCTCGCCCCAGGCGTTTCAAGGATTGCGCGAGCGGGGGTTGACGGTGAAACGGCCGTCGCAAACCATCGCCACCATGGATCACAGCATCCCCACCACGCCGCTCGATGTGCCCATCTACGACCAGATCGCTGCCAAGCAAATTGCCACCATGGAACAAAACTGCCGCGATTTTGGCCTGCGCCTCTTTGGTATGCACAGCGAAAATCGGGGCATCGTCCACGTCATCGGCCCGGAATTGGGGCTGACGCAGCCGGGCATGACCATCGTCTGTGGCGACAGCCACACGGCCACGCATGGCGCGTTTGGCGCGCTGGCTTTCGGGATCGGAACCAGTGAAGTGGAACACGTGTTGGCGACCCAATGCCTGCTGCAAACCAAACCCAAAACCTATGCCGTCAACGTTGAAGGGCGGCTCAAGCCCGGCGTTTCCTCCAAAGACATTATCCTGGCGCTCATCGCCCGCATCGGTGTGGGCGGCGGCACCGGCCACGTCTTTGAATATCGCGGCTCGGCTATTCGCGCCCTGACGATGGAACAGCGCATGACCATCTGCAACATGAGCATCGAAGGTGGCGCGCGCGCCGGCCTGATCGCCCCGGATGAAACCACGTTTGCCTATCTGGCCGGCCGGGAACATGCGCCGCAGGGCGCGGCCTGGGACGAAGCGGTCGCTTACTGGCGCACGCTGCCCAGCGACCCCGGCGCGCCCTTCGACAAAGAAATTACCATAGACGCCAGCAGCCTGGAGCCGATGATCACCTACGGCACGAATCCCGGTCTGGGCATTGCCATCAGCCAAAC
>CALFEW010000270.1 GCA_937958365.1 uncultured Chloroflexota bacterium
ATTCCGAAGTCCGTAAGCCGTTTTGCACTGGCGTTCACCAGAGGTAACCACGCACGGATGACCGAATACGGATTACGGAACACCGACACGAGCAAGACGATCCGGGCCGCCGGTCCTGACATTAATTTACCGCGCATCTCTGTCTCTCAGAGGAATCAAGCATCACCCACCTGGTAAACGCCGTGAACATGGGGTCGCGTCAATATCTTGGACAAGGGTACTCACAGATGCTCACAAAATCCACGCACATCTGTGTCCAAATTCTGGTTTGCACACTTACTGATACCGTTTATTATACGCCATCCGAGGCGGCCCCGCAGCTATTTCACCGGCGGCCAAAGCTGGGAATTGGCTAAAAAGGTGAATCGCGTATTTGGTGAGGGCGCTCAATGTTGTTATAGTTGCCGCCATGTTACGTCGAATCATTCTGGCGATCTTATTCACGGTATTGATTTGGGGTGCAGGGAGCCAGGCAGAAGAAACGGCCGTATCCGCCCAATCGCCCACCAGTGATATTTTAACGCTGGTCAATGCCTTGCGCGCATCCTATGGTTTGCCCCCATTTGAATACAACCCTATCCTGGCCGCCGCCGCCCAAAACCATGCCAATTGGATGGGACAGACGGCCGTTTACAGCCATACCGGCGCGGGCGGCTCCTCGCCGCAAACCCGCGCCAACGCTGTCGGCTACCCCGGCTACGTCAACGAAAACATCGTCGGCGGCACCAAACTGACGCCCCAACAAGGCGTCACCTGGTGGCGCAACAGCGCCATTCACTTCAACACCATGATTTCTACCAGCTACACCCAGGCGGGGGTGGGGTTTGCCCAGGGGCACGATCAAAACTTCTACGTCCTGGTGGTGGGCCAACCGGACGGCGCGGCAGCGGCCGCGGTGAATCGGCAAGAAGAAGTGGCCTACGCCAACGCGCCCCTATTTGTGGCCCCGATTGAAGTCAACGGGCCACGAGAAGACGGTTCGGTCTGGCACACGGTCGGCGAAGGGCACACGCTGTGGGCCATCGCCGCCCGCTATGAAGTCACCATCGCCGACATCATGCTCTTCAACAGCCTCACCGAAGAGTCTACCTTGCAGCCGGGCGACGAATTGGTCATTCGTCTGGCTGAAGGGCAGGCGCCGCCGCCTACGCCCACGCCCCCGGCCACGCACAAGGTGCAGCCGGGCGATTCCGCCTGGACGATTGCCGCCTGGTATAACCTGGACCTGGGTGAACTGCTGTGGCTGAACAACATGCAGATTGACGACACGTTGCAGCCGGGGGAAGAGGTAAAAATCCGCCTGCTGCCCGGCGAGCAACCGCCGCCGACGCCCACGCCGCAGTTGGCCCATATTGTGCAAAGCGGCGATACGCTGTGGGGCATTTCTTTGCGTTATGGCCTGACGATGGAGCAGTTGTTGACGTTCAACAACATTACAGAGAGTGATTTGTTGGCGGTTGGGCAGGCCTTGTTTATCGTCTCGCCAACGCCGCCACCCACGCCAACCACTGCCCCCACGCTGACGCTGACGCCGGAAATGGCAACGGCCGTTGCCACCCTCCCCGCCATCACCCCTACTTTTACGCCGCAAACCAACGCGCAAACGCTCACGCGCCTGGCCGCCACGCCCACGCCGCCCCCGGCCGATACCGGCGAAGACATGGGGCAAATGATCGGCATTGGCGCGATGGCTTTGGCGCTGGGCCTGGTTTTGATGGCCGGTATTGGGTTTGTGTTCTGGCAGCGAGATTAGTTTGGAAGATTAGAGATCAAAGATTGAAGACCGGATGAATCTCTAGTATCAGTTTTCAGTCATCAGTCTTCAGTGTAAATTCGTAAAATCCGTGTCATCCGTGCATCCATTTTTACTACTCAGATAGGCTACTAGTCGCCAATCAGATCAAAGGGGTTGACGTTGGAGCGGAGACGTTTGTCGTAGACGTTGAGATGGGTGTGGTTGCCGCACCATTCGCGGTTGTAACACAAGTTACCCTGCATATCCATCGTGTAACCTTTGTTGCTCTCCACGCCCACCTGCTGACCGGCGCGCAGCTCGTCGCCTACCTGCGCCGAATAATCACCATGCAGCAGCAAAATCTGATACACGTCGTTTTCGATGACCAGGGTAGGATTGCCGTATTCGTCCATGTAAACGGCCGTTACCACCCCATTAATCGGCGACAACACCGGCTCACCGCGTCCGGCGGCCAGATCAATTGCCATGTGGCCGTAGGAATAGCCGTGTAATCCCTGAGTAATCTGATAATTGGTATACGGAGCCATGACCACGGTGGGGTCGCCGCTGACGTCTATTTTCGGTTGCGATTGGCTGTCGGCGGCGGGTTGGGCCGGCACGGCCGTTGCCTGTACCGTGGTGCGATTGGGGGCAACGGCCGTTGGCCGGTGCAAAGCCCCATAGACAAACACCAGCAGCAGCAAAAACGCCACCACTGTATAGCTATTGACATAATCTAACAAACCGGGTCGTGGCGCAGGATAGTAGGCTGCTTCCCCGGCGTACGCTTCGCCATACTCGTCTTCTACCCATTCACCACCGGCGTAGGCATAAGCATACAAGTCATCATCGTAAGTGGGCAGTTCGATTTCAGCACGCATGTTCTATATTTTAACTGATTTTGGCGCATTGGCAAATCGTTGGCTGACGTACTTGAGCGGTCGTAACATCTCAGCTATCATTGCCGCGAAACGAGCGAAAGACGCAGCAATTTGACAGGCCTGCCGGAATTTCGGGGGGTCACCAATCACAACAAAACTCAAACAAACAGCGGAGGAGCGCCCAGATGAATTCGGACCATTTGGACAGTACCAGTAGTTTTCGTACGGCCAAAAGTGCCCCGGCCTTTAAACAAGCCTTTTTAGACAACCTTACCTTTACCAGCGGCACAACGGTGCAATCGGCCAGCGAGTATGACATTTACTGCACTCTGGCCTACACCATCCGCGACCACCTGATGGAACGCTGGCGCAAAACGACTCAGTCCCACTTTACCCACAACCCCAAGTTCGTTTATTACCTGTCTGCTGAGTATCTGCTGGGCCGCCAACTGCCCCAGAACATGTTGTATACGGACACGGCCGTTATCGCGCAGCAGGTCTTCTCTGAATTGGGCATCAACCTTTCCGATTTCATCGCCTACGACGCCGAACCCGGCCTGGGCAACGGCGGTCTCGGCCGCCTGGCCGCCTGCTTCCTCGACTCTCTGGCGACGATGGACGTGCCCTGCGTTGGTTATGGCATTCGCTATGAATTTGGCATCTTCACCCAATCCTTCAAGGATGGCTGGCAGGTAGAAAACCCGGACGAGTGGCTTTTTTACGAGAATCCCTGGGAGTTTGCCCAACCTGACGACATGGTGGAGGTGCAGTTTGGCGGGCACACCGAAGGTTACATAGACGAACGTGGGCAGCGCCGCGTGCGTTGGCTGCCCGGCTACAAAGTCCTCGGCGAACCGTACCACATGATGGTTCCCGGCTACCAGACCGAAACCGTCAATATTTTGCGGCTCTGGCGCGCCCGCTCCGCCAAAGAATTCAACTTGCAGCTATTCGATGTCGGCGATTACGTACGCGCCGTAGAGCAAAAAACCTACGTCGAAAACATCACCAAGGTGCTGTATCCCAACGACAACACACCCCAGGGCAAAGAATTGCGCCTGAAGCAGCAATATTTCTTCGTCGCCTGTTCGCTGCGCGATATTATCCGCCGCTTCCGCTTCAAAAATGACAACTGGGATGCGTTCCCGGACAAGGTAGTCATCCAACTCAACGACACGCACCCGGTGATTGCCATTCCTGAACTGATGCGCCTGATGGTGGACGAATATGGTCAGGATTGGGATTACGCCTGGGACATTACCACGCGCACGTTTGCCTATACCTGCCATACCTTGCTGCCGGAAGCGCTGGAAAAGTGGCCGGTGGGCCTTTTTGGCCGGCTGCTGCCGCGCCACCTGGAGATTATTTACGAGCTTAACCGCCGCTTCCTGGATGACGTCAAAGCGCGTTTTCCGGGGGATAACGGCCGTCTCGCCACCTTATCTCTCATCGAAGAAGGCGACGAAAAGCAGATTCGCATGGCAAACCTGGCCTGCGTCGGCAGCTTCTCCGTCAACGGCGTGGCCGAACTGCATTCTCGCCTTCTGGCCGAACGCACGCTGCACGACTTTGCCGTGATGTGGCCGGAAAAATTCAACAACAAAACCAATGGCATCACCCCGCGCCGTTTTGTCAAGATGGCCAATCCGCGGCTGTCCGAGCTTATCAGCAGCAAAATTGGCGACGGTTGGGTCAACAACCTGGACCAACTGCGGCAGCTCGAAGCCTTTGTGGACGACGCCGAATTTTGCCAGACGTGGCGGCAAATCAAACGAGCCAACAAAGAAAGTCTCGCGGGCTACATCCACACCACCACCGGCATCAACGTCAACCCCGACTCCATTTTCGACGTCATGGTCAAGCGACTGCACGAGTACAAGCGTCAGTTGCTCAAAGCGCTGCACATCATCACCCTCTACAACCGGCTCGTGGCCAACCCGGATATGGACATCGCGCCCACGACGTTTATCTTTGGGGCCAAAGCTGCGCCGGGCTATTACATGGCCAAACTCATCATCAAGCTCATCAACGACGTGGCCGCCGTCGTCAACGCCGAACCGGCCGTGCGCGGCCGTCTCAAAGTGGTCTTTTTGCCGAACTTCAACGTTTCGCTGGCCGAAAAAATCTACCCCGCCGCCGACATTTCCGAACAGATTTCGCTGGCCGGCAAAGAAGCCTCCGGCACAGGCAACATGAAGTTCGCTCTCAACGGCGCGCTAACTGTCGGCACGCTGGATGGGGCCAACGTAGAAATCCGCGAACGGGTGGGAGCGGAGAATTTCTTCTTGTTTGGTCTGACGACCGAAGAGGTATTTGCGCGTAAGGCCAGCGGCTATAACCCACAGGAGTATTATTGGCGTAACCTGGAACTGCGCCAGGTGATTGATCAGATTAGCAGCGGCCATTTTTCCGGCGGCAACCGCGACCTGTTCCGGCCCATTGTAGATTCGCTGCTGAACAATGATGAGTATATGATGCTGGCCGATTACCAGGCTTACCTGGATTGCCAGGACGCGGCGGCAAAAGTGTACGCCGACCAGGAGCAATGGACGCGCCTGTCTATTTTGAATGTGGCCCGCTGCGGCTTTTTCTCTTCTGACCGGAGTATGCAGCAGTATTCTGAGGAGATATGGCGGGTACGGCCGTTGCCCGTGACGCCCTAAGGGTTTATATGTTTTTAACCTGGTGAGATTTGACCAATCTTGTAGATTGGTCCA
>CALFEW010000271.1 GCA_937958365.1 uncultured Chloroflexota bacterium
AGGCCCGGTTCGTCCCGCTGGATAGTCCAAACCACATTCTTCTCGCCGAAGAACCGGCATGGGAACGCTTTCTGGCCGAGGTTTTCGCCTTTCTGGGCGCCACGGAAGCGCAAGACGCACGGTCTGAGCCACAACACCTGTTCCCTGAACTGACCCCACGCGAGTTGATCGTCCTTGAATTGATGGCCCAGGGTGCGAGCAACCAGACGATTGCCGGGGAACTGGTGGTCACGTCTAAGACGGTGCGCAACTATGTTTCCAGCATTTATGGCAAGCTGGGTATCAACAGCCGCGCTCAGGCCATCGTTCTCGCCCGCGAGGCCGGGTTAGGCCGCCAGGCGCGATGACAGTTTGCCGGGGAAGATTGGTCCAATTGGGAAGATTGGACCAATCCGATTGGACCAATCCGATTAGTCCGTGGGTTTGATGTTCTGGTTGACGTGAAAGAGATTGGCCGGATCGTACTTACGCTTTACGGCCGTTAACCGCTGATAATTGTCGCGGTATGTGGCCTGCACCCGTTCCTGTCCTTCTTCCATCATAAAGTTGACGTAACCGCCACCGGCCGAATAGGGATGGAGCGCCTGCCAGTACTCTCTGGCCCACTGGCTGATGCGCGGCGCGTTGGCCGGGTCGCGGTCTACGCCCACGATGACACTGGAGAAGGTCATGTCACGAAAGCTGAAGGCGGTTTCGTTCCGGTCTACGTTGTGGACAGCGCCGTTGATGGGATAGAGGTGCATGGTACACAGTTCTGTCGGCAGGTTGGCCCCATATTTCAGGTGCAGGTCCAGCGCTTCGTCGCCTAGCTCTTTGACAAAGTCTGCTTTCCAATACCATTGTAAACCCGGTGGATAGTACATCTCGTCGAACATGCTTTGCAATGCCGGAAAAGGTAATGGTCCGGCCAGGTCCAATACCGGCGTCCCCAGGGCGCGAATGGGCCTGAACACCTCTTCGGCGTTGTCCAGCGGGCCGGTATAACACCAGGTAATCACACAGCCATGCGCGCCATGCAGTTCTGCCGGTAACGGTGAGCCGGTGGGCACACGATGGAAACCAAACCAGCCATACAAATCTGCCGGGGCGTCGGCGATGAAGTCACGATACCAGCGCAAGATTTCTTCGGCCTGGGTGATGGGCCAGATGATCGGGCCGCCGTAAACGGTGGCGACGGGATGGGCCTGGAACAAGAAGGCCGTGACGACGCCGAAGTTGCCGCCGCCGCCGCGCACGGCCCAGAAGAGGTCGCTGTTTTCCTGGGCGTTGGCGGTGATGAAACGGCCGTTTGCCAGCACCATCTCCACCGCCAACAGATTGTCAATCGTCAGACCATAGCGGCGCGAGAGGTAGCCGTGCCCGCCGCCCAGCGTCAGGCCGGCCACGCCAGTGGTGGAGATGATGCCGCTGGGCACGGCCAGGCCATGAACGTGGGTGGCGCGGTCGACTTCGCCCCAGGTGCAGCCACCCTCGACGCGCACGGTGCGTTTCTCCGGGTTAACCTGGATGTCTTTCATCGGCGAGAGGTCAATGACCAGGCCATCATTTACCAGCGCCAGCCCTGCGCCATTGTGCCCGCCACCGCGCACGGCCAGTTCCAGGTGATGGGTACGGGCGAAGTTAACGGCCGTGATGACGTCGTTGATGTGGGTGCAGCGGGCGATGAGTAACGGCCGTTTGTCAATCATCGCGTTATAGATGGTGCGGGCTTCGTCGTAGTTGGCGTCGGTCGGGGTGATTAACTCACCCTGCAATGCGCTGGCAAAGGTTCGCCTGGCGGCATCCAGTCTGGCGCTTGTTGTCAATTCGGCTTCTTTTTGCATGATTTAGTTCACTCCTCAGGTGACGCCGGCAACGAATGACGGTGCGGGCGTCTGTAAACTCTTGACGTGGCCTCAGTGTAGGGGGTTACAGGCGGCTTTTCATGAGGCAGGTGTCCTTAATAGATGGCGCGTTTGAGCGGCAAGCAGGGGACGGCTGTCCTATGCCGACAGCATGGCGCAGAAGGTATTTGCCAGAATACCACCTGACGATTGGCCTTTTCGTCACGGCCGTGTGGCGCGCTGCCGTGTTCTGTAAAGCGCCAACTGTAAACGACGGTGTGTAGGGATTGCGTTGGCTAAACGCCGGCGGCTCAGGTGGGGCATCATTTTCGCCAGACTCCAATCTCTATCCCCATGAAGCTTCCCATGAATACAACTTGCCAGACTTTGCCGGACCTTGCATAATCAGGCGTTTCAAATTGCAACGGATACAGAGTTATGCAATACAATCCTCAGAATCCCATCATTGTCCAGGGGGATAAAAGCGTCCTGCTGGAAGTGAATAACGCGCTCTATCAGGAAGCGCGAGATGTGTTATCCCGCTTCGCCGAGCTAGAAAAAAGCCCGGAATACATCCACACCTACCGCATTTCCCCCCTCTCCTTATGGAACGCCGCCTCCTCCGGCATGGCCGCCGACGCCATCATTGAAGGCTTAGGCCGCTACAGTAAATATCCACTGCCCGGCAACGTAGAGGTGGATATTCGAGAGTACATTGGGCGCTACGGCCGTGTCCGCCTCACTCGCCGCGACGAAGACCTGCTGCTCACCTCCACCGACGTACCCCTGATCCTGGAACTCCAACGCCGCAAAGAGTTGCAGCGCTACATCATCACCCAGGAAAACGCCCATACCCTGCGCGTCCATCCGGGGCAGCGCGGCCACATCAAACAAGCCCTGGTCAACATCGGCTACCCGGCGGAAGACCTGGCCGGTTACGTTTCCGGCGATTTGGTAACTTTCGACGTGCGTCTGCTGACCAATGGCGGCAAGCCGTTTGCCCTGCGCCATTACCAGCAAGAAGCCGGGGCCGTCTTTTATGCTGGTGGCGCGGCGCATGGCGGTTCTGGCGTCATTGTGCTGCCTTGCGGCGCGGGCAAAACCATCGTCGGCCTCTCGGTGATGAACGAGATGCAGTGCAGCACGCTCATCCTCACGCCCAACACGGTGTCGGTGCGGCAGTGGATTGACGAACTGCTGGACAAAACCACCCTGACGCCGGAAATGGTGGGCGAATATTCCGGCCAGCGCAAAGAAATCCGCCCTATCACCATTTCCACTTACCAGACCATGACCTACCGCAAGCGCGGCGTAGAGAAAACCGCGCCTTACCAGGAACAATATCCTCATTTCAGCCTGTTCAACGACCATAACTGGGGCCTGATCATTTACGATGAGGTCCATTTGCTGCC
>CALFEW010000272.1 GCA_937958365.1 uncultured Chloroflexota bacterium
GTCGGCGGCGCTGTCGGCATAAAACTGCGCCCCGGCTGCTTCCAACTGCGGCAGGAATGAGGCGTCAACGCCATACCAGAAAGCGGGCGGTGTGGGTGTGGGGATGCGTGTGGGGATGGGGGGTGGAACGGCCGTTTCTGCCATCGGTGCGTTCGTAGTGCGCCCAGAGGCATCCACCTGGCAACCGGTCAACAGACTCAAAGAGAAGATTATGATCCAAAACCATTGCCGCGGTAATTTCATCGCCTTATTATCGCACAGACTGTCAGCGCCGAGGTCTATTCCTGCTATTGTCGGCAAAACGGTTGCATGATAATATATCGTGAGCGATATAATCTTACAAGATAAAAACAACAACCGCCAGAAACAATGCATATCAGTGCAAAGGAATTGACGAACATGACCCTGACAAACATCATCAAATATAAACCGCAAACAACTATCGTGCAGACCATCTTTCGCCTGTTGCTAGGCGCATTTCTGTTTTTTGCCGGCGTCAACCACCTGACAGCAGCCCGCACGGAATTTCTGGCGCAAGTGCCACCGTGGGTCCCGCTGGATGGGGACCTGGTGGTTGTTTTGTCTGGGATTGTCGAAATGATTTTGGGCGCTGCTTTGATCGTTTTGCCCAGATACCGCGCCCTGGTCGGGTGGATTGTGGCGGCTTTCTTTGTGGTAATTTTTCCCGGCAACATCTCCCAATACGTCAATCGCATTGATGCTTTTGGGCTGGACACGGATACAGCGCGAGCGGTTCGTTTGTTGTTTCAACCGCTGCTGGTCGCATGGGCTTTGTGGAGTACCGGCGCGTGGCAGGTCTGGCGTCATCGTGATCAATTGCGATCCAAAACCAGCTAAAGAACGAGTACAAAATAACCTACGGATGCGAATTGTCATTCTGAGCGGAGTCTTCGGAGCGAAGAATCCCTGGGGTTTAGTCAAATGAACGGGATGCTTCACTCCGAAGACTTCGTTCAGCATGACACTCTTGATTTGTAAAAGGCATTCTGACAGTATTGAACCATGTCCTTTTCAGAAAAAAGTTTGTGGTCGCCCTCTTTCACGGGGCAGGCACAAGGCCAGCCCGTACAAAATCATTATCTGAGAAGCTACATCCAGGGCTTGTTTTATCATGACATATGAGCAACTCAAGTTAGAAAATCAGTTGTGTTTCCCGGTATATGCTGCCTCCCGGCTAATTATCCGGGAATACCAGCCGCTTCTGGACGATCTGGGAATTACCTACCCGCAGTATCTGGTCCTGATGGTCTTGTGGGAAGCGGATGGCCTGCCGGTTAACGAAATCGCGCAGAAATTGCTGCTGAACACAAATACGGTGACGCCACTCTTGAAGCGCATGGAAGCGCAAGGTTTGCTGACGCGACAACGTTCGGCGGAAGATGAGCGCCAGGTCATCATCAAACTGACGCCCCAGGGTAAAGCGCTGCGGGAAGAGGCGGCATCCATCCCGGAGAAACTGGTGGCCGGTTTGAATGCCGAAGATATGAGCGCGGAAGATCTGCTCAATTTAGTGGCGCAGCTCAACAAAATCATCCATCATTTGTCGGCCAAAGCCGAGTAAGGCAGGCAAAGACAGCAAGCCAGCCACAGCTTGTGTTAAAATCGCATGATGTGATTGGGATGGCAACGGCCGTTTACCCGCAGATAGGTGACTGGTAGTTATGCGTAAGTATTCTATTTTGTTTTTTGTTATTTTCATTTTGTTGACGGCCTGCGAGACGGCCGTTTCAAACACGCCCATTCCCCCAACTTTAGCCGCAACGGTGGCCGTCGCCGCGACAGCGGAGCCTACTGTGCCAGTTACACAAGTTCTGCCAACCGCAACGGCCGTTCCTTTACCATCAGCGACGCCAGAACCACGGCCGGTTGGTTTTGACGCGGCCGTGCCGGCTGAATTGAAAACGGCCGTTGCCGCGGTGGTGCAAGCCCATCCAGAGCAGTTTACCCTGGCCGAGGCGGGGGCATATCTGGTGTTAACAGTGCAGGAAGAGTCGCCCATAGGCGAATGGATTTTTGCCGTCGCCGCGCCATTTCCCACCTTTGCCGATGATATTCCGCTGACTGAGGTGCAAGAAGCGTGGACGAATGGCGCTTTGTTTTTAACGCCGGAGATGGATGCCATTTTGCGCGGCTGGTGGGGCGACCCGGCCGTGGACGCCACGATTGTCGCGCCGGAAGTGTTGATCGAGACATTGTGGCAAACCCAAACCACCTATGATGACCCCGTCTTAACCATTGTGCCCTTTGAGCAACTCGACCCCCGTTTGAAGGTGTTGGCGGTAGATGGCAACTCGCCGATTTCGGTGAATTATGATCAGGCGAGTTATGGGTTGAAGCTGTCTTTAGGTTGGGTAGGGGATGAAACGGCCGTTACCTACATGCAAACCCTCTGGCCCGAACCCATGACCAATCGCCACGATGAATGGCTAACCCATCTCACGATGACCGGGCCGTCGGGCTTGAGTCGCGCCGTGGCGGACAGGATGGAGAAATATGGCTATCAATATCCGGGCGAGGAGATTGCGCCGATCATGCAGGCGGCGGATATTGCCCATATGAGCCATGAAAACGCCTTCGCGCCCGATTGTCCCGACCCCACGCCTACGGGTGGCACAACGTTTTGCGCCCAGCCAAAAACAATCGAACTGATGACCTGGCTCGGCGTGGACGTGGTGGAACTGACCGGCAATCATTTGAATGATTGGGGGCGGCACAACCTGCTGTTTACGCTCGATTTGTATGATGAAGTGGGGATAGCCGGCTATGGCGGCGGTCGCAATTTAGAAGAAGCGCGGCAGCCACTCCTGATTGA
>CALFEW010000273.1 GCA_937958365.1 uncultured Chloroflexota bacterium
GCGGCAGCGTGACCGGCTTCTCCGACGCCAAAATGACCCGCGCCGGTGATTTCTATCAGGAAACCATCAAAGACACCGTCAAAATGCTGGAGTTCTACGGCGACGTTATCGTCATGCGCCACTTCCAACAAGGCGCGCCGCACGAAGCGGCCAAATGGGCCAGCGTGCCGATCATCAATGGTGGCGACGGTTGGGGCGAACATCCCACCCAAATCCTCACCGACTTCTACACCGTCATGCGCGAAAAAGGGCGCATGGATGGCCTGAAATGGCTGGCCGTCGGCGACATGCGGATGCGCACCATGCACTCCCTGGCCTATGGCCTGACCCAATTCGACTGCCCCATCACCTTCGTCTCCCCGCCCGACATGTCTCTGACCGAAGAATTCAAGGCCGACATTGCCAACTATGGCCTGAACTACCGCATCGCGGAACATGTCGAAGAGGCCATCGCCGACGCCGACGTGATCCTCGTCGAGCCGGTGGTGCAGCCCGACTACACCAAATCCCGCGACGAACGCACGGGCGAAGTGGGCTGGACTCCCTCCAACTACAAAATTACCCGCGAACTGCTGACCACTAAAGCGAAATCGGACGCCATCCTGCTGCACTCGCTGCCGCGCATGGACGAAATCCCGGCCGACGTGGACATCACCCGCTGGTCGCGCTACTGGCAAGAAGCGTTCAACGGCGTCGTCATGCGTATGGCGTTGTTGGCGCTGGTTATGGGCGTGACGGAGTAAGAAGGGGAAGTTGGTTGGGTTGGATGGTTGGTTGGATTGAAAAGAACAAACCAACCATCAAACCTAACCAACTTTATGGTAACAAAGTACGGACAAGCAGCCGGGCAATTTCTGTGCCATTGAGGACGACAGGAATTTCATCGGCTTCATGGTAAGTGACGAGTTGGTGATACGTGGGGTTCGATGTTGGCCCAGAGGGTTGAGCATAAACTTCAATTTGCCGCTCGTTTAAATTAACAATCCAATAGACAGGAATGCCAGCGCGGGCGTAAATGCGCTTTTTCCAGGTCTGGTCCTGGAGCAGCGTGGAATCGGCCACCTCAACGACGAGAGCGACGTTTTCCGGGGCAGGATGTCTGGCGCGAAAATCGCGCCGCACCCCTTTCACGATGATCACGTCCGGTTCCGGCTCACTATCCTCAAGTGTGATTGGCTGTTGGGCGTTGACAAAGAAGCCTTCCATGATCTGGCTACCTAAAAGATCGCGCAATGTTTCGGTTACAAACGTGTGTGGTGGATTGACTGTCATCTTTTCAACCATGAACCCTTCTAAAAGCTCCAGGCGGTCATTTTCGGTCAGCATCCCGGCGGCAATCATCTCATGGTAACGCGCCACGCTGATACGCCACAACTGTGGCCCACCGTTTACTATTTTCGTTTCAGGCGTTGGCATAAGTAATGTAGTCATAGGTCATTTCCGCGTGTTGGGTTAGCTAATTGGTTGGTTGGCAAACCTGACAAACTAACCAACCTCATGATTACAGATTTGGCAAATTATAACACAACTTGTAGCGCGATTTTCTAAATCGCGCCGGGGGACGATTTTCCAAATCGTCCGACAAATTAAGGAGAAGCATCATGCAAACAGGATTAAGAGGACGTGATTTTATTAGTGACCTCGATTTCTCGAAAGAAGAGGTCGAAACCGTATTGGACGTGGCCTGGGACCTGAAGATGAAGCGGGCGTTGGGCCAGCCGCACGCGCTGCTGC
>CALFEW010000274.1 GCA_937958365.1 uncultured Chloroflexota bacterium
TCAATTATCCCATCCTCGAAGATGGAATTTTTCTCGGCCCCGACGCCATGACCGGCAGCAATTTCAGTCTGTTTACGCAGAGCGGGCTGGACGCCTATGTGTTCTATTCGGGCTTATCCCTACCTGCGGGTCGCACGCTCACTGTTACACCCGGCACATTGGTACGGGTGGGGAACCGCGAAGGGAAATGTCAGCTGGAGATCAAGGGCCACCTGGACGCCGTGGGAACCTCCGCACAGCCGATTCGAATTACCGGCATTCCTACATCCGGCGAACCGTTGACTACGCCAAATGTGTGGCGTGGGCTGGCCTTTGATGGAAGTGAAGGCGGTGGAACCGGTCATCTGGCTTATGTAACCCTGGATACGGCAGCTGCCGACAACCTGGCTGGCGGGTATTATGCCTTGCTGGTACAAAATACGCCTGCTAGTGGTCAGGTTCTGATTGAGAACAGCACCATCCAGGATAATCTGGATATTGCCCTCCGGGTAATCGATGGACATCTGTCAATGACAAACTCTACCATCCAACGTAACGACCGCCCGATGTTAATTGCTGGTGCCGATGCACAGGTGGGGCTTACCACCAACACTTTTGTGAATAATACGAACAATAATGTGTATATTACTCCGGGAGCAATGACTGGGCATAACATCAACCTGACTCTTCAAACTGGTTTAAACGCCTATTACTTTACCGATACCTTCACCGTTCCCTCTAGCAGAACACTCACCGTGCAGCCGGGGGTAACGCTTCGTATGGCAGCTAACAAATTCTTGATCATACAAGGCGATTTTCAGGCGGTGGGCACGACGAATCAACCGATCCTCTTGAGCGACCCAAATGAGAATAACGCTGTCTGGGGCGGTCTGGTCTTCGATGGCCCGTCTGGCGCCAGTGGGCATATCGACCATGCCATCATCGAGCATGGCTGCGATTGGTGGAATGGGCAGGGCTGCGCGAATGTCATCATCTACAACATCGCTCAGAATAAATCGGTAACCCTGGAACACAGCGTGATTAAAAACTCCATCGTCACCGGGCTGCGGGTGATCAACAGTGCCAACGCAAACATTGACAATAACCTGATATTGGGCGGGCAATTCGGCGTGTATTTTGCCACGAGCATGACGGTCCAAAATATGGCTATCATCAATCAAAGTCTTGATGCGATTGGGGTAGACATAGGCTATTCTCTGGATGCCCGTCACTTGACAATTGCCAACAGCGGTCGCACCGGTTTTTATGTTGCCAGCGGCGCAACCGCAACGCTGCGAAACTCTATCCTCAGCCACAACAATTTGGCCGTCAAGGCGGATGGGAGCGGGGTGGTGAATATGGATACGAACCTGGCGGATGGCAACACGAATTTTAAGAGCGGCTCGGTGACCGATGTGCGCACGCAAAACGGCAACGCAGACTTCGCGGTGGACGGTTACCATATCCAAACCACCTCCAAAGCAGTGGGAAAAGGAATAGCAGGGCTATCAACTACCGATATTGACGGAGACCCACGTCCCTGGATGGCTGGCAGTCTCCCCGATTTAGGCGCTGATGAAATTCGCGCCGGCTTATTCTCCGTATTCATCCCACTCGTTAGACGGTAAAGAAGGCTGAATTAGGATTAACATTCAAAAGCATAACGGTATGAAAGAAATGTGGCCAGTCGATCAGTTTAGAAAACGTAAACAATGATGTTGAGCAGGAAGTTCGGTAAATCAAAGTTATCGGTATAAGTTCCGGCCGGTATTGAACCGATAGTTGCTGCGTGGATGAAAATGCGAACCGCCTTTCAGGAATGGAGGGCGGTTTTTTGCGTTGATGCGTATAATTAACCTTAGTAAAGCGGTGGGTTCAACCCTTTCAGGGCAGGAATCGAACCCACCAGCTTTTAGGGAAGCGGCCCCAAACGGCGGATTCGGCGTCTGGTGGCTTTCCCCGCCAAATCCCGCCCTTGCCG